>JAFLSZ010000049.1 GCA_022510665.1 Lachnospiraceae bacterium | reverse complement strand
GCCTGTCCGAAATGTAGAAAATTTGCAGGAAACTTTGTGAAAAATGCCGAGAGTTTTTTCATGGAAAAAGCGCATTCTCTGCTCTTATTAATAATAAATGTTTTGGTTATAATAAAATTTCTATTTCTCTATATCCTTATTTTACAAGGCTTACAAAATACAGCTGCGAATTTTTCTATTTATACTCAACTGATTTTTAAAGTATTTTTATCTTAAAATTAGCGTGTGCAAATTTTTTCACAGAGTAATAAAACTTCGCATATATCATAAATACCGCAAAACAATTTTCCATGGCAGCAAATACAATAAGACCGACAGGGATGACTCCTGCCGGTCTCGCAATTTACTTCATTTCTTTTTGTAACTTTCACAAAGCTTTCTTAATGTTGCACATTGTAGCCGTTCTCCTTCGCCCAACTTTCCGCGTAAGAACCTGCCGGAGCGATAATAGTATTCAGGCTGCTGCATCCGGCAAATGCACTCGTCCAAATCAACGTCACGCTTCCCGGTATCTCTACTCTTGTCAGGCTGCTGCATCCCTCAAATGCATAACCCTTAATCTCCGTCACGCTTCCCGGTATCTCTACTCTTGTCAGGCTGCTGCATCCTGAAAATGCAGCATCAATCTCCGTCACGCCTTCCGGTATCACAACACTTGTCAGGCTGCTACATTTCAAAAATGCTCCATACCCAATCTCCGTCACGCTTTCCGGTATCTCTACTCTTGTCAGGCTGCTGCATCCGGCAAATGCTCCAATCCCAATCTCCGTCACGCCTTCCGGTATTCGGTATGTCTGCTTTTTACCCGGTACGGCTAGAATTGTTTTTATCTCTTTATCAAATAAGACTCCATCTACAGATGTATAAGTAGGATTCTTTTTATCTACTGCTATTTCAGAAAGGCTGCTGCATCCGGCAAATGCACCCTCCCCAATCTCCGTCACGCCTTCCGGTATCCCTACTCTTGTCAGGCTGCTGCATCCTGAAATTGCTCCAATTCCAATCTCCGTCACCTTCTTTCCGTCAATCTTTTCCGGTATTACGATTGCTTTCAGTGACCCGTCTTTCAGTCCCGTAATTTTAATGGTTTCGTCGTCAAGCTCCTCATACTCAAATGCACCGGCATCTGTCTGTGTGCTGCCCTGACATCCTGCCAATCCAAGGACCGTAACGGCTGCCAGTATTGCTAAAAGATTTTTTTTCACAGTAATATCCTCCTGTTTCTCTAAAGTTTTATACCATAAATTATACCTATTTTATTTATTATAGTCAATATATTCTGTGCCTTGCTTGAGTTTCCCCCTTTTCTTTTTCCTGTTTGTCTGTTATACTGTTCTTGACAGCGGAAGTTTTTACCTATATTCCGTAAACGAAAGGAGACTCTATGAACGAAGATTCCAAACTTTATGATGACAATGCCGACCAGATTACCCTTACCTTAGAGGACGGCAGCGAGCTTGTTTGCGACGTTATCGCTATCTTTCCGGTAGACGGAAAAAACTATATTGCGCTTCTTCCGCAGGGTGACGACCCTGATACCGAAATTTTCCTCTATCGTTTCGAGCAAAAAGGCGAGGACGATGTCGATTTAATTAACATTGAAGACGATGAAGAATTTGACGCGGTTTCCGACGCATTTGACGAGTTGTTGGATAATGCCGAGTTTGACGAGATGTTTGAGGAGTAATTGTCCCGGAATACTATATCAGACATGGTTCTGCTGCATTTTGCGGAGTCGGTTACAGTAACTTAATCCGCCGGCCGGCATAAACCATGTCTGTTTTTATTTTCAAGATATCATTTCATTGGTCATCATAGTGTTTAAGCTCCCCCAAAAAACCACGATCACTATGCGCTATTTTATGATTGTTTTCATCATAATGATTCATTTGACCGAATAAGCCGGGACTGCTGTGTCCCATATTCTTCCCGTCATTATCATAATGGTCCATTCCTCCGAATAATCCCGGCTTGCTGTATCCTGTCTTTTGACCGTCCGCGTCATAATGATTCACACTTCCGAACAAGCCCGGCCTGCTTTCCCCGATTTTATTACCGTCTTCATCATAATGATTCATCTGACCGAATAAGTCCGGTCTGCTATATCCCCCTTTTGGAATCATAACCAAACACCTCCGTCTTACCGTAACTTCATACCGTCCAAGAAAACAGATTTTATCTAAAATTTCAGTTTATTATAATTCTATGATTATATTATAGCAGACAATGAAGAAAAAAGAAAGAAAAATTTTCATCGTATACTCTTCTGCTTTTCGACCTTTTCGACGTATCTTTGATACGGACTATTCGGAAAGCGTCCGAAGCAGTCCGCTCTGTATACAGTACGCTTCATTCAGGACTTTTTCCTCCGAAAACCTGTCAAACCGAATCCGCAGTCTTCCCTCCCCGTTTTCCACAACGGTTCCTTCTCCGTAAACGGTATGAACTATCCGCGTTCCTGCCGTAAGCGCCGCCCGGTCTAAAAATACCTCTCCCACAAACCGGCTCGGAGTCAATTCTTTGGAACGCAGTTCCTTCATACAGGAAAGCACAAGCCTCCGTTTTGCACGGGTCATTGCCACATAAAACATCCGGCGTTCTTCTTCCACATCTTCCGGCAGCACCGCCTGTCTGTGGGGCGTCAGCCCTTCGTTTAACTCCGGTAAAAACACCGTATGGTATTCCAGTCCTTTCGCGGAATGGTATGTGGAAAGAGTCACCGCCTCCGTCACCGTTTTCTTTTCCCGCAGCTTTTGTTTCTGTAACTGCTCGGAATATTCCTCCACATGGGTAAACCATGCCGTAAAATCCGAATACTCCGCCGCGTCTTCCTGTAATTCCGCAAGCAGTTCAAACAAATCCTCCGCCTGCATACGGCGGTAATTGGCATATTCGGTTAAAAACCCGTCATACCCCACCGCACGCCGTATATAATTGACTGCCGCGAACGGATTCAGTCCTTTAATCATCGCAAGGTCATATTCCAGCTTTTCAATCCGTTCCGCCACATAATCTTTTTCTTCATAATACGCTTTCAGCCGTTCAAAATCCACCTCCGGTTCATCCAGTGCCTCCCTCGCAATATAGCGCTTCGGCCGGTTCATAATCTGTAAGAAAAGTCCGCGCTCCCTGCTTCCGAGCGCCATTTTTATATAGGAGAACAAATCCCGGCAAATCCAGTGTTCGTAAAGATTGGGAACCGAATCTCTTGTTTTAAAAGGAATGTTATATTCCATCAGTTTTCCCATAATTGCTCTGGATTGCAGATTTGTCCGGTACAATACCGCTATTTCCCGCCAGGGCAGCCCCGTCTTATGTAACGCCGCAATTTCCTGCGCAATCTCCTCGCATTCCCGTTTTCTCTCCGGATACTGCCGGAACTCCACCGCCTCGCCCTGTTCTTCTTTTGCGTACAAATCCTTGTCAAAACGCTTCTTATTATTTCCGACCACCCGCAGCGCCGCCTTTACAATCGGCGCCGTGGAACGGAAATTACAAAGCAGGGTAATCCGGGCCGCATCTTTAAAATCTTCCGTAAAATGCAGCATCAGCTCCGGTTTGGCTCCCCGGAAGCGGTAAATCGACTGGTCGTCATCTCCCACAATAAACAAATTATTTTCCGGTTCCGCCAGCATCCGTATCGTATCATACTGCAGACGATTAATGTCCTGAAACTCGTCAATCAGAATATAAGTATACTTTTGCTGCCACTGCCGCAGAATATCGCTCCGCTCGGAAAGCAGGCGGTAGCAAAGCAGCTGCATATCGTCAAAATCCACTTTATTTTCCTTGCGCAGCCTTCTTTCGTACTCGGTATAAATTTCACGGAATACCTCGTCAGGGCAGTTGGTGGAATAATAACTCTCCAAAGGAAAACGCTCGTTTTTTACCATGGAAATCTCCGCGCTGACCGCCTCCACCAGTTCTTTTTCATCCGAAAAATCCTGCCGGATTTTCGCACATGCAATTTCCTTAATAATGCGGTATCTCTCCTCTTCTTTTAAAATATTGGCCGCGTCGTAATGATACGCAAATCTCAAAATTTTAAAAAATACCGCATGAAAAGTACCGAAATTCACTCTTCCTTTTGCCGAAGCATCTAACGCCTCGTAGCGCTCTTTCATTTCCTCTGCCGCTGCCTTGGTAAAAGTAATCACCAGAATATTCCCCGGATGTACGCCGCATTCTTCAATCAAAAACCGTACCCGCTCCGTAAGCACCGTGGTTTTCCCGCTTCCCGGTCCCGCAAGCACCAGCATCGGCCCTTCCCTGTGCGTAATTGCCGCCCGCTGTTCCTCGGTAAACCGCCGTAACTCCATACTGCCTCCTGTTTCTTATGACATAAAAAAGGACTGCCGCGCTTTGTGCGACAGCCCTCTGTCATCGGTTTTTATTGTACTTCCGCCTCTAACAGCGCAACCGCCTTTTCGATACGGCGCAGACTCTCCTCTTTTCCGAGAATCGCCATAATCTCATAAGCGCCGCCCGGCGTCATCTGCTTTCCGGAAACCGCGGTACGCACCGGCCATAACCCCTGTCCGTTTTTAATCTCTTTCTCCTGAATGTAAGCGGTCAACAGCGCTTCGACACCGGCAACCGTATAATCGGAAAGTTCCCGCAGCCTAGGCAGGAGCTCTTTTAATACCGCAAGGGAAGACTCCTTTGTCGTCTTCATCTTCTTGTGAACATACATTTCCGTATCGTACTCCGGAAGTTCCTCAAAAAAGTCGATGTGTCCCGCGATATCGCAAAGAGTTTCGATTCTGGTTTTTACCAAATCCGCAATCGCTTTTTTATCGTAAGGCTTTGTAACGACTTTCTCCACATACGGAAGCGCCAGCTCATAATACTTCTCATTGTCCATGCGCTTTAAATACTCGCCGTTCATCCAGCGAAGCTTCTGTACGTCAAATACGGCAGGAGACTTGCTGATATGCGTATAATCAAACTGCTCGATTAACTCCTGTAACGTAAAAATCTCTTCGTTGGAAACCGGGCTCCAGCCAAGCAGCGCAACAAAATTTACAATCGCCTCGGTCACAAAACCCTGTTCTAACAAATCCTCAAAGGAAGAGTGTCCGCCTCTCTTGGCAAGCTTCTGATGCTGCTCATTCGTAATGAGCGGACAGTGTACATAGACCGGCTCCTCCCATCCGAAAGCCTGATACAGCCTCGTATACTTCGGCGTGGAAGACAAATACTCGTTTCCGCGCACGACATGGGTAATGCCCATCAGATGGTCGTCGATTACATTGGCAAAATTGTAGGTCGGGAACCCGTCCGACTTAATCAGAATCATATCGTCAAGTTCCGCGTTCTCTACGGTAATCGTGCCGTAATTCACATCGGTAAAGGAAGTTGTGCCGTCCTCCGGTATGTTCTGACGGATTACAAAAGGAAGCCCGTCTGCCAGATTCTTTTCGATTTCCTCCCTGGAAAGCCGAAGACAGTGCTTGTCGTACTTTGTAATCTCCTTATCCTCCGTCCCGTCTACTACGGTTTTTAAAGAATCCAGACGCTCCTTGGTACAAAAGCAATAATACGCCTCGCCTTTTTCAACTAATTTCTTGGCGTACTCCATGTAGATGCCGCTTGCCATACGCTCGCTCTGTACATACGGTCCGAGGCCTCCGTCTTTATCCGGCCCCTCATCGTGAACCAGTCCGGTCTTTTCCATGGTACGGTAAATAATATCCACGGCGCCTTCCACATAACGTCCCTGGTCCGTATCCTCTATTCTTAAAATAAAATCACCGCCGGCATGCTTTGCAATTAAAAACTCATATAAAGCGGTTCTTAAATTGCCGACGTGCATTCTCCCTGTCGGGCTCGGCGCAAATCTAGTTCTAACCTTCATTTCCAATCTCCTTTTTTCCTCATGTGCGGACGTGCTTTCTTACTCCCCGTATTTACCCTATTCTTCGTCCGGCATATCCCAGTTATGGTATACGTCCTGCACGTCGTCGTCTTCTTCCAATAAGTCAAGAATACGGTTCATGCTCTTAATGTCCTTTTCGTCCGTAAGCTCGCCCCATGTCTGCGGAATCATCGTAATTTCGGCAGACGCCATCGCGATACCTTCCCGTTCCATTGCCTCGCGTACCTCGCTGAACGCGTCCGGGTCGGTAATAATTTCAAAACTGTCTTCTTCTTCGGAAAAATCTTCCGCGCCCGCGTCCAAAGCCGTCATCATAAGCTCGTCCGCGTCTCCGGAATAATCTTCCTTTGCCACAATAATCTGACCTTTTTTCTCAAACATAAAAGAAACGCAGCCGGTGGTTCCCATATTTCCGTTTCCCTTGGAAAACGCGTTGCGCACATTCGCAGCGGTACGGTTCTTGTTGTCGGTCAGCGCGTCCACGATAATCGCAATTCCGCTCGGGCCATATCCTTCATAGGTAACGTGTTCGTAGTTTACTGCGTCACCGTCGCCTGCCGCCTTCTTAATGCTGCGTTCAATCGTATCGTTCGGCATATTGTTCTGCTTTGCCTTTGCGACTACGTCCCTTAACTTACTGTTATTGTTCGGATCCGGACCGCCTTCCTTTACGGCTACCGCAATTTCACGGCCGATACGGGTAAAAATCTTCCCCTTCGCCGCGTCGTTTTTTTCTTTCTTGTGCTTAATGTTTGCAAATTTGGAATGACCTGACATAAAACCGCTCTCCTTTATTCTTTTTCACTTGTTCTGTTATCGCCGATAAAACGGTGTAATTTTTCCATGACAGCTTCGGTTTCCTTTTCTGTCCGAATGGCACACATAATAGTGTCATCTCCCGCAATGCAGCCTACGATGCCGTCAATCATCAGCGCATCTAACGCCGCGGCTGCCGCCATCGCCATGCCGCTCACCGTCTTTACCACTAAAATATTTTGCGCCTTTGCCATGGAAATAAAAGCGTCCCGCAAAATTCTCACATACTTTTCATTCATTTCCATGTTATGTTCACGCAGTACGATATACTTCTGGCGTTCCAAATCAATCGCCACTTTTGTAAGTTTCAACTCGCGGATATCACGCGAAATCGTTGCCTGCGTGACGCGATATCCCGCCTGTTTTAAAAGCTCTCCCAACTCCTCCTGTGTTTCAATTTCATTTTTTTCTACCAGTTCGATAATTTTGTTCTGTCTTGCCGTCTTCATCTTTTTTCTCCGTTTTTCTTTTTTCCCTGTTTTTTGACAGTCCTTAAAAATATTCTTTCCTTCCCAGTTTTCTATGTAATACATCAAAAAAACTACGCTCGTTTAACTGTACAAAATAAGCCTTTTCGGCAGACCTGCGAATCACAATCTGATCCTCGGCAGCAAGTTTTTTCGCGTTTTGTCCGTCCACGGTAACATACGCTTCTTCATCCTGCGTCTTCTTTTCCTCCTGCACTACCAGGCGCACTTCGTCCTCACCCGAAACCAAAATTCCTCTGGCATTTAAAGAATGCGGACAAATCGGAGTAACCAGAATCAGTTCCGTTGTCGGAACAACTACAGGTCCCCCGGCCGACAAATTGTATCCGGTAGAACCGGTCGGTGTCGCAATAATCACGCCGTCGCCCCGGTAGGTGCAAACCGGCTTGTCGTTTACAAAAACGCTGACGCTGATAATTCTGGAATATCCGCTGCGTGTAATTACGGCGTCATTCAACGCCGTATCAAAGACCTTTCCTCCTACCGATACTTCCAACATCATACGTTCTTCCACCCGGTAGCCGCCCGAAACCAGCGCTTCCAAGGCCTCCTCGGCTCCCGCGCACTCCGCACTGGTTAAAAAACCGAGATTGCCGAGATTAATCCCAAGTACCGGAATCTTCTGCGCCGCCAGACGTCCGGCCGCACGGATTAACGTCCCGTCTCCGCCGAGTACCACCGCACATTCCGCTCCGTCTGTCATTGCTTCGTTATAGTGATAAGACGCCTGTTCCGAAAAATCCTCAAAGAAAACAGAACATTCGATTCCTCTTTGACAAAAAAAAGAACACACCCGCTCCGCCGTCTCTTCCGCCTTTTTCTTTCCGGCATTCGCTATAACGCAAACCTTTTTCATCGGCACTTTGCCTCCTGTCAGACATACTTTTTAAGGTAGTTATAGTCTACAACCAAACGGAAGGAAAGTCAAGCACAATTCCCCGCTCCCTCTTTGTCCGGGTACTATTTTTCCAATGTTTCATGCGCTTTTTTTGTAACGGAATCCGCCGTTTCCAACAGCATCTCTGCCTCTTTTGATAACGGCGCTTTTGTTTCGCCGTCTCCCTCTGACGGCACGTCCGTCTCTTTTTCTTTTTCCATATACAGCAGATATTCAATATTCCCCTCCGGCCCGCGTATCGGCGAATAATCAAGCCCTAACATAAGAAATCCCAAGGAATCCGCGTAACGGACCACACTCTCGATAACCTCCAGATGCGTTTCCCGTTCTCTTACCACACCCTTTTTTCCGACCTTTTCCCTGCCCGCCTCAAACTGCGGTTTGATAAGGCAGACAATCCGCGCACCGGTTTTCATAAGATGATATACCGGTTTTAATACCTTTGTCAGAGAAATAAACGCAACATCAACGGATACAAAATCTATCCCTTCTCCGCCTATATCCTCCGGCGTCACATAGCGGATATTTGTCTTTTCCATCGAAACCACCCGTTCGTCCGTGCGCAGCTTCCATGCGAGCTGATTCGTTCCCACATCTACCGCAAATACTTTCCTTGCCCCGTTTTGCAGCATACAGTCCGTAAAACCTCCGGTGGAAGAACCGACATCCATGCAGAGCGCGTCGTTCAACTGCACACCGAACGAATCAAGCGCCTTTTCCAGCTTAAACCCGCCGCGGCTGACATACTTCATCGCCAGACCGCGAAGTTCAAGAAAGGCATCCTCGGGTACACTGGTTCCCGCCTTTGTCTCCCTGCTGCCGTCCACAAAAACATTGCCCGCCATAATGTAGGCTTTCGCCTTTTCTCTTGATTCTGCCATATTCCGGCGGACCAGCAGCACATCCAGCCGTTCTTTTTTCCTTTCCGACATTTCCATTCCTCCGCTTAACCGCGATAGGCGAGCCTTATCGCTTCGGCAGCCTTCTCCGCCGTCAGTCCGTACTTGTCCCTCAATATTTGTGTATCTCCATGTTCAATATAATGGTTCGGGAGCGCGATATTTTTCAAACGCACGTTTTTTCCGCGCTCCGCAAAATACGCCGCGACTTTTTCTCCGAAACCGCCCGCGTGAATATTCTCCTCCATCGTAACAATCATGCGGCTCCGTTTTGCCACATTGTCTAACAGTTCCGTATCCAGCGGGGAAATAAACCGCATATTTACCACCATAACCCGGTATGAACCCGCAAGAAGTATTTCCCTGACCTTTAACGCCGTTTCTACCATGCTTCCGACTGCCAGAATCGCAATCTCATCTGCCTCATACAGTACCTCCGCTTTCCCGTATACAATCGGCGTAAGAGGACATTCCGTAATATCACAGGCGGCTCCGCGCGGATACCGGATTGCCGCCGGCTTTTTTAACTCTGTCAAAAAGCCGAGCATCGCCTTTAATTCCGCACCGTCTCTCGGTGCCGCCACGGTCATGCCCGGAATATGCGCCAGATAAGATATATCCAAAATACCCTGATGGGTCTCTCCGTCATTTCCGACAATTCCGGCACGGTCCACCGCAAAAATAACCGGAAGTCCGCCGATGCAGACATCATGTACAATCTGGTCATAGGCGCGCTGCAAAAAGGTTGAGTATACCGCGACAATCGGCTGATAGCCGCCTGCCGCAAGCCCTGCCGCAAACGTCACCGCGTGTTCCTCCGCAATCCCCACGTCAAAAAAACGTTCCGGATACTTCTTTTCGAACTCAGAAAGGCCTGTCCCCTGCGGCATAGCCGCCGTAATCGCCGCTATCTTTTTATTGTGTTCCGCAAGTTCGCAGACCGCTTCCGAGAATACGGACGTATAGTTTTTTTTCGGGGAAGGCTCCAGTACCTTTCCGGTTTTTATATGAAACGGTTCGACCCCGTGAAACGCGCTGGGGTCTTTTTTGGCAAACTCATATCCGTGTCCCTTTTCCGTCACCACATGGACAAGCACAGGTTTATTTGCCGCAAGCGCAGTACGAAACACACGCGTCATCAATGCGATATTGTGTCCGTCAATAGGGCCGATATAAGTAATTCCCATGTCCTCAAAAAACATGCCCGGCACAATAAGGTGCTTAATCGAATCCTTTGAACGCTTTAATTTATATACCAGCTTTGTACCGAGACGGGTCTTTCTTAACGTCTGCTCCAAATCATCTTTAAAACCGACATATTTCGCGTTGGTACGAAGTTTTCCGAGATAAGCAGCCATGCCGCCGATATTTTCCGCAATCGACATACGGTTGTCATTCAGCACAATCAGCATATTGGAGCGGCTCCCGCCGATATGATTTAACGCCTCATAGGCCATACCTCCCGAAAGTGCTCCGTCGCCGATGACCGCCGCCACCCGGTAATGCTCTCCTTCCAAATCCCTTGCCGTCGCCAGACCTGCCGCGGCGGAAATGGAAGTGGAACTGTGGCCGGTATCAAACGCGTCGCAGTCGCTTTCCCTGCGCTTCGGAAAACCGCTCAGCCCCTCATAACGGCGGAGCGTATCAAACTCTTTTCTGCGCCCCGTCAATATTTTATGGGTATAGGACTGATGCCCCACGTCAAAAATCAGCTTGTCCTCCGGAAAATCCATTACGAGATGCAGCGCCATCGTAAGCTCCACCGCCCCGAGATTGGAAGCCAGATGCCCTCCGTTTTTACTTACGCTGCGAACCAGCAAAGCACGGATTTCCTTTGCTAAATCGGCATAATCTTTTTCGCTGATTTTTTTTATATCATTCGGTTGATTGATTTGTTCCAGCAATTCTTTCATCCTTCTGCCTCCGAAACCTTTGTAACGCTTAATATTCCCTTCGCGCCAGGTACAATAACAATTCCCTCAAAAACGGGTTCTTATAAGGCAGCGTATCCAATAATTCCACCGCCTGTTCGGAATACTGCTGCACCTTTTGCTCCGCTTTTTCTATTCCGATTAAAGCCACATAGGTCTTTTTTTCGTTTTTCTCATCACTGTGCAGCGGCTTTCCGAGTTTTTTCTCGTCTCCCGTCACATCTAAAATATCGTCCTTAATCTGAAACGCCAGTCCGACATAAGTTCCCGCCTGTTCCAAAACGCGGAGTCTCTCTTCGTCTGCCCCGGCAAGCGCAGCGCCCGCCATAAGCGCGGCGCATAAAAGCGCTGAAGTCTTCCGCTCGTTAATATAGTCCAAAAGCTCCGCGGAAAGCGGCTTTCCTGTAAGTACCAAATCCACCGTCTGTCCGGCAATCATTCCGCGCACACCGGCCTTTGCCGCGATAATTTTCATCGCTTTTGCCGCGCGTTCCCCCTGCGTACAAACCGCGTCGCTCATAATTTCAAACGCATAATTTAATAAAGCATCTCCCGCCAGAATACCGATTGCTTCCCCAAACTTCGCGTGTGTCGTAAGCTGTCCTCTGCGATACCTGTCATTATCCATCGCCGGAAGGTCGTCATGCACCAGGGAATAGGTATGTATCAATTCCAGAGCCGCCGCAAAGGGCTCCGACAAAGAACCTTCCCCTCCGAACATCCGAAATGTTTCCGTCAAAATAATCGGCCGAATCCGCTTGCCGCCGACCGATACACTGTAATTCATCGCCTCGCACAGAAGACGTTCTTCGCCCGTTTCCTCCGGAAAATACTTACAGAGAATCCGGTTCATCTCCTCTGTCTTCTGCTTTCTTTGTTCATTAAAATCCATCAGGTTTCCTCCAGAATCTGCAGTTCCTTTTCTACCGTATCTACCGCGGCATTGCACTCTTTTAAAAGTTCCATACCTCTGCGGTACTTTAAAAAGGCTTCTTCTAACGGCAGTTCATCTGTTTCCAGTTCCGCCGTAACCGCTTCAAGCTCCTCAAAAAGTTCTTCTAACGTCCGCTTCTTTTCCGACTTCTTCTCCGGCTTTTTCTTTGCCGCGGTCTTACTTTCCTCTCCTTTTGCTGTCATTGGCTTATTTCCTCCTTTTGATACCCCGTTTCCTTTTGTTCTACCTTTGCCGTAAACGAACCGTCCCGCAAAGACACTTTTATTGTATCCTTGGGCTCTATTTCCGCAACCGACTTTAACGGCCGGTTTTCTTTTGTCGCGATAAACGCATAACCGCCGGAAAGTCTGGCAGCGGGCGATACGGAGTGAAGTCTGCCCGCGAGCAGTTCCAGACGGTGTTTCTGCCGTTCGAGGTGCCGCTCCATGGCCTGTCCCATGCGTTCTCCCGCATAAATTACCTGTACCTTTTTCTCTTTTAATGCCCCGGCAGGACCTACTCTTGCAAGTTTTTCCCCAACCGCCTCCGCACGCGCACGCGCCGCGGCAATCTTTCGGGTCATTTCATAAGTGATATCCGAGTGAAACTCCGCAAGTTTCTGTGCAAACAGCCGGTATTCAAACACAGCAAGTTCCGCTGCAGCGCTTGGCGTCGGTGCGCGCAGGTCTGCGGCAAAATCCGTCAAAGCAACGTCCGTTTCATGTCCGACGGCGCTGATTATCGGCGTTATACACTCCGCTACCGCACGTACTACGGGCTCCGTATTAAACGCCATCAAATCCTCCGCGCTTCCTCCGCCCCTGCCGATAATAATAACGTCGGGACGCAGCGCGTCCAGTGCCGAAAGCGCCCGTACCAGACTCTCCGGCGCCGCTTCCCCCTGTACTGCAGCAGGCTGCAATATAAGCTGTACATAAGGATTGCGCCGTTTCGCTATCTGTACGATATCACGAATCGCGGCGCCCGTTTGGGACGTAATAATCCCAACCGTTTTCACATAAAGAGGGAGCGGCTTTTTCCGTTCCCCGTCAAATAATCCTTCTTCCGCCAGACGGCGCTTTAACAGCTCCGTCTGCTCATACAGCTCCCCGATTCCGGCCTTTCGTATCTCTTCCGCATACAGCTGGTACTTTCCGTCCCTTTCATACACCTGAATACTTCCGAATACGACGACACTCTGTCCCTCCTGCAGAGGAAAGGACAGGTTCCTGCGTGCGCTCGCGAACATAACGCAGGATAACTGCCCCATTTTATCCTTAATCGTAAAATACAGATGTCCCGAAGAATGATACTTGCAGTTCGACACTTCGCCTTTCACGGCAAGCAACCGTAACATCTCATTCTTCGAAAACATCTGTTTAATATACGCATTTACCTGACTGACCGAAAAAACCGGCTGGTTCATTCCCGCCTCCTGTCCGTAAACCTACTCCGTCACTAACTTTGCCAAAACACCGTTGATAAAGCCGGAAGACGCGTCCGCCCCATACTTTTTCGCGAGTTCCACCGCCTCATTGATTGCCACCTTATCCGGGATTTTTTCATCAAAACGCATTTCAAACAGCGCCAGCCGCAGCAGAGTAAGCTCAACTTTTCCGATACGCTCCAGACGCCAGCCGCTGGTTGCCTCGGTAATCATGGCGTCAATCTCATCACGATGGCTGCAAACTTCATAAAAACGCTTCTTTACTTCCTCGGCATCCTCCCCCTCCGGTGATGCCAGAAAGCGGTGAGACTCCTGTTCCTCCGCGTCTTCGGACAAATCCACTCCGTCAAAATAGAAAGAAATCTGTTCTTTCATTTCCTCCGTATTATAAAAATCCCTGCGGAACAACAAAAGAAAGACATGTTCTCTTAATTCGCGCCTTGTCATAAAAATCTCCCTTATCTTGCGGTATTAATATCAACGCCTACAATATGAACATTGACAACCGATACGGAAAGTCCTACCATGGTTTCAACAGCATTCTTTACACGCTCCTGAATGGCTTTACAGGTCTTAGGAATGCTGTAACCGTAACGCATCTGAATTGACAAATCCACCGAAACGGAATCCTTCTCTAACTTAACCCTGACACCTTTTGTCAGATTCTTCATGCCAAGCTTACCAACCAGTTCATTTGTAAAATTCCCCTGCATCGCGGAAACACCCTCGATTTCCGTTGCCGCCAGGCCTGCGACCGTCGCAATTACATCGTCTGCTATCATTACTTCCCCAATGGAAGAAACTTCCTTTGAAGACCAGCCTATGCTTTTTGTTTCATTATCCTTTGCCACAACTGCCTCCGTTTCTTGCAGCATACCGCCGGAAACCGCGTTTCCGGCACTGCAATTCATCTCAATAGATATAGTATACCATTTATTTCATAAATTGAAAAGTGTTTTCTAAAGGATTTCCGAAAACTAATCCTCCTGTACCGCCGCCATTATTACAATATGTTCTGCGTCTGCCCCGGTCTTTCTCATAACAATATCCTCAATCTGTGCAATCTGACGGTCGGTTACGCTTGTGGCATTAATTACAACATCTACTTCCTCGCCGACAATATTGACTACGGCGTCCGCAAACCCTTTAGCTTCCAGTAAAAGTTCGGCTGCCTGCTCTTTTTCGGAAATCGCGGTCATTTCCAACAAAACATCAATCGTTTCCTGCTTCTGCTCTTCCGAAATATTGGTATCCCCGAGTAAATTCATTAAAATCTCTTTATTCCTTGCCCTTGTCTGCTCCCTGTTCAGTTTCGCGTTTACCGCGTAATCCCCACGGATTGTCGTACTGACTAAAACCGCTTCTCCCGGATCTTCCGTCAGATTGCTTCCGTCGCTTAATTGTATTCCCCCGTTCACTCCGGCGGACGCCATCTGTGCATTTTCATTTGCGGCCAGCTGCTTTCCGTCCATATCTTCGTCCGAGATGTCCGTATAATAATTCGAAACGTCTCCCGACGTAATCTGATAATAACCATCTACACCGTTATTGCCCTGTGCCGTTTTCTGTCCTTCGTCCTTTTTCGTATCTCCCGCCATCTGAAGATACCCCGCAACCGCTATCATAAGTGCAAGTGCCGTAATAATCACTTGATTTTTCTTAAAAATCCCTTTCATTCTGACCTCCGAATCAATTATTTATTATTTTTACCTTATGTGCCGGAATATTGAATAATGCCTGTACCGCCTCCGAAATTGCGAGTACGCTTTCCGCCTCCGCTCCGGAGATAACGACAACAACCCCCGCTACTTCCGGTGTCAGTTCTTTCGTCAGATACGGTTCATTTCCTGACAGTACCGTTTTCTTTTCCTCCGTCACCTTTTGCGAACTGCGAAGTCCACCTCCTCCGTCCTCTTCCTGTAAACTTTCCGTATCGGCCGCGGTATCCTGCAGTACAACTTTTTCCGTGGTTGATTTTACGGTGATAACAACATCCGCCGAAGTGACTCCCTTTACTTTTAGAAGCATTTTCTCCAACTTTTCTTCCATCTGCTCCGCGTAGCCCTTCTGCTGCGTAACGGTCTGCTGCACAACCGTTTTGGAGGCCTGTGTTTCTTTTTCCCTGCTTCGAAACAGATCCGGTACGGATAAAAGCAAAAGCAGTGCTCCCGCGGCGAGAATGATGGCCCACTCCTTAATACCGGGTTCTTTCTTTGTCTTCTTATCCATCCTTTTCCTCCTTGATACTAACATATATATTATCTTGTTCGAGATTATAGAAGTCCGCAAGTTTGTCCTTTATATGAATTTCTTTCGCGCTTGCCGTTTCATTTGTGCCGCCCCTTTCAAACACTATCGGAGCGATTTTAATTTCTCCGCCGTACCCATCCGTACCTGTTACGGCCTTTACCGAAATCCTCCGCACCGTCCCAAAGTCTTTTTCTTCCGCCGAAACGGAAAAATCCGCCGAAATCAGGGTAATCCCCTCCTTTTTAAGAATATCTTCCAACTGCACCGTCAGTTCTTTTTTATACGCCTCCAACACCGTAAATTCATAGCCGGATTCTTTTGGCACCGTAAAATCCGTATTATTCTGCGCAAGGAAAAGCGAAATTTTCTGCTCTGCCTGCACCAGTAATTTTTCATCCGTACCAAACATCTTAAGAACCGGATGTAAAATCAAGATTACCAGTATCATGCCGCAGACGGGACGCACAAACCGTTCGTATGCGCTGCCTTTCAACAGCTGCATGACAAGGTTGACAAACAAAAGAAAGAATAATACCGTCTTGGCATAGGAAATAACCGCCTCCATCAAACACCCCCTTTACTGCCTGTCAAAATCGCGATAAACAGAATCGTAAGTAGGAATAACAGCATGGTATATAAAAGCAGCTTTACCAAAAGGCGGTGGGCTTTTGCCGCATAACCGAGACAGTCCGTAATCCGCTTGTCCGAAATCGGCTGCAGCACCGCCGCACCAAACCTGAGAGAGACGTTCGCAATTCCGACTCTTACCATGGGACTCAGGCAGATCAAAAATACAAAAACCGCTCCCGCCGCGCCAATTGTATTTTTTAACAGAATCCCCGCCGCCATTACCGTCTGCGTCGTACCGTCCAGCAAATCCCCGACAACCGGAATCGCTCCGGCGGTTTTTATAACCGCAGAACGCTTTACCGCGTCCGCCGCGGGTGCTATTATTCCCTGAATCGCCCCGATGCCAAGTACTGCCGCGACTGAGATTTTCATCAGGGTTTCCGCAATCGAATAAAACAAATCCGCGAGTTTTGAGAGAAAATCCTCCTCTAATATCCGGTTTAATATCGAAAGAGTAAAATATAATCCGACAACCGGCAGAATTAAATTTCTTAAAACAAGACTGACGACGGTAATCCCAAACATCGCCGCCTGATAAAATACAGATGCGCTCAGTCCTCCCGCGGCAATCGCCACACCGGTACAGTACGTCGGCAGAAGCACCATCATAAAGTCAATGAGCGCGGTCAGTGTCTCGCTTACGATTGCACGCGAAGTCTCATAAATTTGAAACGTCCCCGCCACGATTAACAAATATGCCACAAAAAAGCCCGTCTGGGCAGCCTGTCCCTGTTTTCCCGTTTTTGAAAGAATATAAAACACGGCCGCGACGACCGCTACAAGAATCATTTCTTTTACTCCGAAAAGCCCATACAGCAATCCCTGACTCCCCGATGACCTGAACATGGAAAAGAGTTCGCCAAACGGAATCCTGCCTTCTAAAAAACCGGAAATAATTTCCGAAAAACCTGGAATTTCTTTCTGCGGAAGCAGGTTCTCTATCGCCGTGTCCAGTTCCGAATAATCCAACGAAAAATAGTCTGTATTCACCCGTCTTCCTCCGTTATAACGTCATCTTGCTGATAGTTTCAAATAAAGAAGTAACCACAGGCATGCTGAGTGCCAGAATTACTAACTTTCCCACCAGTTCAATCTGCCCGCTGATGGCACTCTGCCCCGCGTCCTTACAGAGCGCGGAGCCGAACTCCGCAAGATACGAGATTCCCAATATTTTTAAAAGTATTTTCAGATATCCGTCCGGCAGTTCAATATACCCATACAGCTTTTTTAACTCTCCTACTACTTTCGCAAGGCTTCCGCCCGCATAAAACAGCAGCAGAATACAGGCGCCAAGACTTACCGCCATCGCAAATTCCGGTTTTCCGACCTTTAACAGCAAAATAATAAACACCGCCGCCAAACCAACCAACACTACTTTTATCATAGAGCGCTCCTATAATTCAAATAAATTCATAATTGTTGTGAACAATTCCGCAATATAAGGTACAATCCATAAAAGCACCAGCAAAAGTCCCGCAAGACTTACCAAAAACGCCTGTTCCTCCCTTCCGGAGTGCTTTAATACCTGATTTATTACCGAAACCAAAATACCGACTGCCGCTATTTTAAATATCAGCTGTATTGTCATAAAAACCTCCGTTTTCCGCTCTTTTTAGTATAAAAGTACCGAAAGAAAAATTCCGCCGAGTATCCCCAGACTCCGGTACAAATACGCGCGTTCTTTCTTTTTCTGCTTTTCCTCGTTAATTGCAAGCCGCACCGTTTCGGCATAGTATTCTAACGCCTGAATCTGCTTTTGCCGGTCCGCGCCGCCGAGAGATAAAAAGGTCTGCATAAAGGCATCCTTCTCCTCCTCGGTTAAAACGCTCCCGCGAAACGCTTCGTCTGCCGCCTTTTTTAATAATACCGCATAGGCGGACTGCCCTTCTTCCATACGCTTTGCGATAAGACACATCGCGTCTTTATATACACCGCTTCTTTTTTCTTTCCCGCATTCCGCAGCACTTTTTAACGCCTCCGGCAGTGTTTTTACCGCATGGCAGATTTCACTTTTTAACCGGAGCAGACAGTAATACAGTTCTTCCATCTCCTGCACCCTATGCGCCATTTTATGTACCGGACAGGAGCCAAGTCCGGCTCCCGATACAATCACCAGCACTACGCCGATTATTTTTAAATATCCCGTCATTTAAAGTTCCACCCCCTCCGCATCATAAATTGCCTTTATGCCAAATCCCTTTTTGCTTTTTTCCAAACGCACATACCGCTCAAATCTGCGTTCCTCCCACAGTTCTCTTAACATCGGGTTTTTTTGTATTTCCGAAAGCGTACCTCCGTGGGCGCTTGCCAAAACCTTACAGCCGCTTCCCGCCGCGGCACGGATTGCAAGCACATCCTCCGGCAGTCCGATTTCGTCCGCCGCCAGCACCTGCGGCGTCATTGAACGCAGCAGCATCTGCATTGCTTCCGCCTTAGGACACCCGTCCATGACATCCGTGCGTCCGCCCAGATCGTGCTGCGGGATTCCGTGATGGCTTGCCGCCAGTTCGGAGCGTTCGTCCGCGACACCGACTCTCGTTCCCGACTCGGAAAGAAGTCGTATCAAATCCCGCAGAAATGTCGTTTTCCCACAGCCCGCGGGCGCAAAAATCATAGTATGGTAAAGCCTGTTTTCTCCATACAGACGGTTGTAAAGCTCTCTGCTGCAATTCCTGCATTCGTGCGCGATACGGATATTCAGAAATGAGATGTAATTCATGCGCAGCACCCGCCCGTTCTCGGTCACGGCACGCCCCGCCACACCGATGCGGTGTCCTCCTTCTACGGTAAAATACCCCTGCCGCAGTTCTTCTTCAAAGGCATACACCGAATATCCCGTGAAAAGTTCCAATACCGTTTTTATATCTTCTTTTGTTACCCGATACGCTTCCGTTTCCAAACGGACGCTCCGTCCGTTCTTTGCCAGCAGTTTTTCTCCGTCGGCGGTTTCGATAATCAGTCCCCGCCCTACCCTAAGACGTATCTCGCGTAATTCGGCTTCCGGAATGCCGGAACTCATCACGATCTCCCGTAAACCTTCCGGCAGCATTTGTACTATCTTCACGGCATATTCCTCCCTTTCCGACAGACTTTTGGACAAACACGGTATGTCCTCTTTTTGTCTTATCACAATATATGAGACAGGCCATAAAATATACCCTTTTTCTTGCAAAGCATTTTTTGCTATGGTATAATGGCGACAGACTATGAAAACAAAGGAGGCTTGTCTTATGTCCGCAAAATACGGTCTTTTAGGAGAACATTTATCTCATAGTTATTCCAAACAAATCCACGAAGCTTTGGCGGATTACACCTATGAATTAATTCCGTTATCAAGAGAAGAACTGACGAAGTTTATGACGGCAAAAGAATTTGCCGCAGTAAACGTTACGATTCCGTACAAACGTGAAGTCATTCCGTACTTAGATTCCATGGACGAGCGCGCAAAAAGTATCGGCGCGGTCAATACGGTGGTAAACCGGGGCGGAAAACTGGAAGGTTACAACACCGATTATGACGGATTTTTATATACACTCAGAAAAAATAAGATTGACGTAACCGGAAAAAAAGTTGCCGTTATCGGCAACGGCGGCGCGGCACAGGCAGTTCTGGCGGTTCTTCGCGGACTTTCGGTAAAAGAGCTTGTTATCGTGGATATCATTCCCGGCGAAGGCGTATGCACCTACGAAGACTTACACCGCCTTCACACGGACGCCGACGTGTTAGTCAACACGAGCCCGGTGGGAATGTACCCGAAGGTGGATGCCTCCCCGCTTGACCTGACTCCGTTTAAAAAACTCACCGCCGTAATAGACATTGTCTATAACCCGAATGTCACTAAACTTCTCGCACAGGCAGCATCCCTTGGCCTGACTGCCGTCAACGGGCTTCAGATGCTGGTTGCACAGGCATTTTTCGCGGCACAGCACTTTTTAGATACAAAACTGGATGAGAAAAAAATTGAAGAAGTAACAGAAATGATACGGAAGACATTAGGATAGTTTTAAGGGGCTGCGCACGGGCGCGGCGGCTCCGGGCGCGGCGGATTCTTGCAAGCGGTTAGTATACCTGACTAACTGAAAAGGGAGATTCGCCGCCTTATTTTTGCATTTGTCCGAAGGAACGCGTTTTTAGCGAA
>JAFLSZ010000048.1 GCA_022510665.1 Lachnospiraceae bacterium | reverse complement strand
AGAGAAGATACTAACCGCTTGTAAGAAGGGGCCGCGCTTAGTGCGACAGCCCCTTGAGTTTAATCCGTTCTTATTCCATTGTAAACAGTTCCTTTAATTTCTTTCCATCCACCAAGGACATAACAATGTCGCCGCCTTTTCCTACCCCTACCATTACATCATTACCTAACCGCACGCAGGATACACCGTCATCCGAGGAAGTGATCTTTTTCCCTTTTCCGGCTTTCTGAGAATAATAGAGATCTTCCTTCTCTACTACATAGTAGCAGTTCTTACCGTCCGCGGTAACAGCGGCGGCGGTAACGTCATTGGCAATCTTTTTCGCCTTCTTTCCCTTGATGCACCAAAGTTCCTCATCTTCATTTATATAGTAAATATACTTTAAGTCACCGTCCGCATACAATTCCTCCGCTTCGGTATCACTTCCGCCAAGACGGGTTTCTTTTCCGCCCTTAGAAAAATCCGTTAATTTGGACACATCTCCGCCATAGCTTAAATATACCAGACTCTCACGATCCTCTGCAATCGCAAGGTCCATTACGGAAGAAGCCAACGTACTGCCTTCGCCCTTCTTACTTACATAAACAATCCTGCTGCCCGTATAGAATACCTGCTCTTTCAAAGAGTCAGCGCCGGTAAACGTCACATTTATGCCGCCCCTCCGGGTATTCTGGTAAGTCTCTGCCTGCATACTGTCAAGCGGCAGCACAATGCGCGAAAACTCTTCGTTGGAAACCTTCTGCTTCTCGCCTGCCTTGACCGAAATGTAAGTTTTATCATCATTGATAAACATAATTTCCGTACAGTCCGCGTTCATAAACGCATCTACATAGCGCATATCGCTTGCGAGTTTCTCCGCGTCTTTCTTCTTTTTCATTGCGTAAATACGGTCATCATCCATATAGTAAATATAAGCCGCTTTATCCGCAATCGCGAAAACGCGTTTCTCTTTTCCTACCTCTACCGGCTTTTTGCCGTTAATGGAATAATATCCTCTAAAGTTATCGCTCTCTTTATAATCAGCGACAAAAGCAACCGTCTCACCGTTCGGAGACAGTACCGCGCTGCCAACCAGAACGTCTTCCTCTATTTCCTTCTTCTTTCCGTTCTTTGTATAGTACAGGTTCAGAGTTCCAAACCCATCCTTCGTATCCGTAAAGTATGCAATGGTATCACCGTAAGCGGAAACCTGCATATTACTTGCTCCTTCAATGCCGGTCTTTACAAGCTTGCCTTTCTTTATAACAAGCAGCGCGTCGTCCTCATTGATAAAGCATGCAATCGTTCTGTCCTGACTGTAAGTTACGGAACGGCATCTCTCCATGCCGGTTTCAATTACCTTGCCGTTTTCCATGAGAACAATTACGTCATCGTTCACTCTTTCTACCGTATATATCGCGTTTTTTCCCGCCGTCACATATTCGCTGCCGCCGGAAAAAATCGCCTTACACAGAAGAATCAGCACAATAACTGCCGCAATGATACCGATAACCTTTCCGATACCTTTGTTCCCCGGCTTCTTTTCCTTCACGGTTTTCTTCTTTTCAGGCTTTTCTTTATCAGCCTTTGCCGGTTCTGTGACTTCCTCCGGTTCTGTTTCCGCCTCGGATACGGAATTTTCGACATCAGCCGCTACGGTCTCTTCCGGCACCTCCGTTTCCGTCACAACGGATTCCTCCACCTGTGCAGTTTCCGCGGCAATAATCTCCGCACCGCATTCGGTACAAAACTTCGTGCCATCCGCACATTCCTTTCCGCACTTACTACAAATCATAATTCCTCCTTCTGCGCCTTTACACGGCTACATCCTGTTTTTGTTTTATGTTCGACAACAATATTTTTACATAACAATCTTTATTCTATCTTATTTTTCCCTTTCTGTCAAGAAATTCAAATATTTTTAGTTATCCCTCATCTCAAGGTCTTTTTGCAGTCCGTTCAGGTACGGTACAAAAACCCCCTGTACGGCCGGCAGAAAAAAATCCGGCTCCGTTTCCTCAAAACGGAAGCTCTTTCGTCCGCCATTCTCCATCCGCTCATAAAACTCCTTTAATTTTTCAAACCGCAGATAATAATAAGACTCCTTCGCCGTATAAGAAATCAGCAGAAACGCGACTCCCTGCTGCCGCTCGAACTCTTCCATAAAAGCCATCTGGTGCGGGTGTACGTTCTGTAGAGAAAAGGTATCCCCGGCACATTCCTTGGCGTCAAAACAAACCGGAACCCCCTGCACCGCGCCGATATAATCCACGGTACTCTTTTTCTCAAAATACGCAAGCGTAATATGTCTGGAACGCTGATCTATCTCAATCGGCGTAATCGGGGTCGGAACCTTTTGTATCAGGGCAAGCCCCAGTTCCCGGTATCGTTCGTTTGTCAGATTAATTAATTCTTCAAACGCCGAGCCGCGCAGGCCTCTTGAATTCCATTCTCCCATGCTGACTCCTTCCTTTGTGACTTTACAATTTTTCTTTCTTTTATGTTTTTATGCCGCTTAATTGTTTTGTATACACGCCAAGTTCTTTTGCAATCCTTTCAAACAGCGCGGGAACCGAAGCAAAAAACTCCCTGCCTGCAAGCCGTCCGCACTCCTTTCGCTTTTCCGGAAAAGCAAGGAATGCCGCATGCAAAAGATGATACTGCAGTCCGAATCTCTTTTGGAGACTGCGGTTGACTTCCGCACTGCCGTATTTTCTATCGCCGATTAACGGATGCCCCTCGGATGCCAGATGCGCTCTGATTTGATGTGTTTTTCCCGTTATAAGCCGCACCCTGAGCAGTGTATAGTTCTCCGAATCCCGCACCGGCGTATATTCGGTTTCAATATACGCCGCCTCCGGCGATTCTTTTGTCTTTGTAACCGTTACCTTGTTTGTTCTCTCGTCTTTTACAAGAAATCCTTTGATTGTAGTTTTTTGTTCCACCCTGCCGCAGACAATGCAATAATAATCCTTATGCAGAGCACGTTCTTTTAAGAGAAGTGAAAGCGTCTGTAAGCCGGAAAGACTTTTTCCTGCCAGTAAAATTCCGCTTGTGTTACGGTCTAAACGGTTGCACACCGACGGTCGGAACGTCCGCATTTCCTCCTTTGACAATTCCTTTTTATTCAATAAATAATCAATCACCCACTCATTTACGGAGAAATCATCCGCGGCCGCTTTCTGTGACAACACTCCCGCCGGTTTATTCAGAATCAGCACGTCTTCATCTTCATAAAGCACACGGATATCCGAAAACATTTTCTCACGCCCGTTTCCGCCTTTGTTCTGCGTTGTTTCCTTCCCCGCGTTTTTTGTATCTTGTTTTTCCCCGTTTTGGAATGCTGCAATCGTCTCGTCCGACAAAAACAGACAAACCTCGTCTTCCTCGCACAGTTTTTCCGAACCGTCCGCCTTTTTTCCGTTTAAAGTAATATTCTTTTTCCGCAGCATCTTATGTAAAAAACTCTGCGGCGCCGCGTTCAGATACTTTGCAAGCAGCTTAAAAAGCTTCTGCCCGGCTTCGTTTCTCGTTACAACTATCTTTTCCATATCCGCTGATTCCCTGCCTTTACAGTCTCTCCTATACCGCCAGCGAGCGCAGAAAATCCAACAGTTCCTGCCGGTCCTCCTTGCTCTTTGTTACTTTCTGAACCTTCTTTAACTTTGCCAGAAACTCCTCCGGTTCTCCGCATAAAACGACTTTTCCCGGAATCGCACGTTTCTTTAAAGCACCGGTCAGGTATTCCCTAATGTTTGCAAGTTTCTCCTTTTTTCTCGCGGCAAGTCCGATATATTCGTTATCCGTCAGCACAAAAAAAGACAGTCCCATAACACGCTCTCCCGAAGTAAATACATAATCGGAAAATAAAACCGCTCCCTCCGGCATCTGCTCCTTTACTTTTTCATAAAAAGCGCTCTCCGGCGTATGAAACGGAAGCAGTATAATCCATGTGGTAAGATACCGTGCCATCGGCAGAACAAACAAAACCGCGACAATCGTAAATATGTTCGCTTTCTCAAACTTATTCAGTACAAGACCCAGTACAAAAACCGCCACACCGATGAATACCATAAGAAGCGCTCCCAGTATCATCCTCTGCTTCTGCGACTTCACATAGCCGTATTCACACTTTTTCTTTTGCCGCATTTTATTTCTCCTTCTGCCAGACAATCTCGTCATAACTCTCAATATAATAATCCGCCAGTTCCTTTTTTTCCTCGCGGTAATTTTCCGAAAAGGTATCTTCCACGCCGCATACCGCCATTCCCGCCGCCTTCGCCGCAAGAATCCCTTCCGTAATGTCCTCAAATACCAGACAGTCCTCCGGCGCCGTTTTCAGACATTCCGCCACAAAAAGATAGATGTCCGGCGCCGGTTTCCCGTGTTCCACCTCGCAAGACATATGTATCTCGTCAAAGTACGGAAGCAGACCGCGGCTCTCCAGTACCGCCATTGCAAGCTCTCTGGAATTGCTCGTCGCGATTCCGGTTTTAATTCCTCTTTCTTTTAATTTTATCAAAAAATCGAATACACCGGGCTTTAACGTGACTTCGTCACGATATTTGTCCATTGCCATCCGGTTCCAGTCCGCCTTAATCTTTTCTAAAC
Organism: Lachnospiraceae bacterium; assembly: GCA_022510665.1. Classification (GTDB taxonomy): domain Bacteria; phylum Bacillota; class Clostridia; order Lachnospirales; family Lachnospiraceae; genus SIG307. Next base: position 16,154 of record JAFLSZ010000048.1, on the reverse strand, counting down.
TGTCCGGAATCGAAAACTCCCGTTTAAAATAAACCGCCGTTTCGGAAAAACTCATGCCGGAAATCTTCTTCTGCAAATCGGGTGGAAGCGCAATTCCAAACCGTCCCAGATACTCGATATCAATAGCTTCCCACATCCACATCGAATCAACGACCGTACCGTCCAAATCAAAAATAACCGCTTTCTTATCCTTTAACATTGTCTCCTCCGTCTATTTTCCCGCTACGCTCTCCCGTAAACGGGAAACTTCTTCCGCCGTCAGCTCTCTGTATTCCCCGGGAGCTAACGCGCCGTCTAACGTAACTCCGCCCATTGCCATACGCTTTAAATACAGCACTTCATTTCCGACAGCCGCAAACATCCGTTTTACCTGATGAAACTTTCCCTCGTGCAGCGTAACCGCGGCGCCCGTGCCGCCGTCCGGTAAAAACGCCTTTTCCTCCTCGCCGCTTAACCTTCTTAAAACCGCCGGAAGCGCCGTCAGTTCTTCGTCTACTTTCATACCGGAGGCAAACAGGGCAATATCGTCCTCGGTAATCTCTCTTGCCAGTTTTGCAAAATACAGCTTATCCGCATGTCTTTTCGGTGCCAGAAGCCGATGCGAAAGCGGCCCGTCATTTGTAACGAGCAGCAGCCCTTCCGTATCTTTATCAAGGCGGCCCACCGGAAACAGATTCTTCTTTTTCCTGTCTTCTTGCGCAAACAGTCCGATTACGGTCTGAGCCGTCTTGTCCTGTGTCGCCGAAACCGTTCCCGCGGGTTTGTTTAACATATAATAAACGTACTTCTGAAACACGAGTTCCTGTCCGTCTAAGGTTACAAAGTCCTCCGTTTCTTTCACATGCTCCGCCGTTACTTTCTTTACTTCTTTGTTTACGCACACTCTGCCGCCCTGTATGGCTTCCCTTGCCTGGGAGCGCGTCATTCCGGTAAGTTCCGTCAACAATTTATCCAGACGCATGGTTTCCTCCTTACATCATCCGCCATCCTGCCAGATATTTATTTTTAATTACGCCGCCGGACGCTCTTCCCCAGCCTAACGGATACCCGTCTGCGCAGACCAGAACAAAACCGTCTTTTACCGGCGTTTTCGCGGAAATCGTCTCACATTTCAGATAGCGGATTACGTCCTCGTCCCATGCCGGAAGGCTGTAACAATTATCGTATTCCTCCGCTTTTAAGGCACAGGCAAGCGCCTGACTCGGTTCAAACCGGTTCTTTTTCATTTCACCGAGCAAAAGCCCCGAACGCAGAATGCGAAGCCCGCCAAGCTCCGGAAGTCCCTTTGGCAGATAATAAAGCTGTTCCTGTCTCGCGGTAATCCGGCGAACATCCAGAGAAAGTTTTAACCGTCCAAAAAACTCCTCCGCCTCTTTTGACAGCTTCGCCGGACGTACATACTCTTCCGGACATTCCGCCCCGTCCGCGTCTTCCGACTTTTGCAGCAGCGCCACAAAATGCCCTTCGCCCTCCATACGGTGCGGCCAGATACGGATTGCCTTTTTGATTTCCTCAAGCCCGCTTCCCCACTCCGGCCTTGCCGGCGCAAACCCTTCATAGGACAGCTCCGGTTCCAGCATAGACAATTCCGGATACTCCCGCAGTAAAAACGCAAGATTTTCTTCATCCTCTTCCGGAGAAAACGTACACGTCGAATAGAGCAGCATTCCGCCCGGACGCAGCATCTTTACCGCAGACGGCAGAATCTCACGCTGCAGTTTCCGATAATATTCCACGCCGTACTGCTCCCAGTTTTTTATAATCGACGGACTTTTCCGGAACATTCCTTCTCCGGAGCAGGGCGCATCCACTAAAATTTTATCAAAGTATCCGACAAACCGTTCCGAAAGCCTCGCGGGTGTTTCGCTAAGCACTACCGCGTTTTTCGTACCGAACAATTCCAGATTTTTTAACAGCGCTTTCGCACGGGAATTGCTGATATCGTTTGAAATCAAAACTCCTTCGCCGCAAAGCTTCGCGGCAAGCTCCGTACTTTTTCCGCCCGGCGCAGCGCATAAATCCAATACCCGTTCTCCCGGCGTCACCGGCAAAACCGCCGCCGGCGTCATCGCACTCGGTTCCTGTATATAATAAAGTCCCGCAAAATAATACGGATGCTTTGCCGGTTGCGCCGCATCCGCGTCATAGTAGAATCCGTTGTAAATCCACGGGATTTTCCGTACCGGCACCGGAGCGATTTTTTCAAACTCCTCTGCCGAAAGTTTCATTGTGTTTACCCTCATTCCTGCCGCGTGTTCCGCGTCATAGCCCCTCGCAAACGCCTCGTACTCATCCCCCAGCAGTTCCCGCATTCTTTTTTCAAACTTTTCCGGTAATTGTACCGCCATGCCGTCCTCCTGTTTTTCTCCCCGGTATCCCGCAGCCGGGCCTTACCGCAGACTCTGCGCGCGATAACCTTCCGCAATAACGTCTAACTCCCTGCTGAAGCGTTCCAGCTGCGCTAAGTCCCCTTCCTGATACACTCTGAAAAACTCATCCTGTATTTTCACTACTTCTTTTTTATTTGCCGTTTTGTACAGATTCTGGATATTCGTTAAAATATCCGCTACGAGTCCCGCCTGGCGGTGGAAAGAGTTTTGGGCGTCCATAATTTCCTCACGAACCGAAGCCATCTCCATGTCCAACATTACGATTGCTTCTGCCGCGTTGTGAAGACGTTGTCTTAAATTCTCCGGCATATTCTTTTTATACTTGTATTGTAAAGAATGTTCAATCGTAGCCCAGAAATTCATGGCAAGCGTGCGTATCTGAATCTCTATCTGTAAACGCTTCGGCCCCTTTAAAGTTTCTACCGTATAATAGGCAATCATATGATAGCTGCGGTAACCGCTTTCCTTTACATTGATTAAATAGTCCTTTTCTTCCTTTATCTGCATATCCGCGCGGTTTCTGATAATATCCACCACTTTGTAAATATCTTCCGTAAACTGACAGATAATACGGATTCCCGCAATATCCTCAATATGTTTTTCAAATTCGCCAAACTCAATCCCCTTCTTCTGGCATTTTTCCAAAATACTGGAAATGGACTTTATCCGTCCTTTTACCTGTTCAATCGGCGAATAATTTCCGCTTTTACGATACGCCTCAATGAGATGCTCAAACTTTACAACAATCTCATCTACCGCCAGCGCATACGGTTCAAGCAGTTCCCTCCAAAGCTGAATTTCCATTATTTTCCTCCTAAAAAACCACGGTTCATCCCCGTCCCCCCCGGCTGCCTTTTATTCTTCCGGACCAAAAATAAACTCATAAAGCGCTTCAATATTTTTTGCCAGTTTTACCTGAAGCACCTGACTTTCACCGACATATACATCTTCATAAGTTCCCGAAATCGGAATACGCATCGTATCCATAGTCAAAATACGATTGTCTACCACAGTTTCCAGCAAATCCTGCATATCCGATTTTGAGATATCTGTCGTTACCATCGGCAGACAGTCATTCAAAATACTAAGCAGGGAAAAAATACTGCTTTCTTTGTATTTGTTAAAAATTTTCGTCAGCACCAGCCTCTGGCGTTCGGTACGCCCGAAATCGCTGTGAGTACCGTTCGCAGTCGGCACATAACGCACGCGGCAGTAGCCAAGCACCTGATTTCCGTTCATAAGCTGCGTTCCCGCAACCACATTCCGATAAGCAGGATTGGTAATATATCTCGTCGTTCTTAAATACTGTGCCTCCTCTGCCGTCAGGGTGATTTCCACGCCGCCCAGACGGTCAACAATCCATTCAAAGTTATCGAATCCGACCTTGACATAGCCGTCAATTTTTACCTGAAAATTTAACTCAATCGTATCAATTAAAAGCGACACTCCACCACGGCTGTACGCGGCATTCAATTTATCATCGGCATATCCCGGTATCTGTACATACATATCCCGCATCAAAGAAGTCATGTGAATTTTCTTTTCTTTGGAATTAACCGAAATCAAAATCATTGTATCCGACCGGCTTCCTCCGAAATACTCCAACGCTTCCTCGCCGATTAAAAGAATATTATAGCAATACTCCTCATGGCGCGGTTCTACCGTCGGCGTTACCGTGGCCTGCGGCGTCACGTTCGGATTCTGAACGGACTGTGTCGGTCCCGGATTGTCCGGCGCCTGTGTCGGCTGCGCAGGCGGCGTAAGCTCCTCTGCCGGTCTCGTCACTCTTTTGTCAAGATATTCCGCAACCAGCCTAAAGATAACCTTCCGTCCCGGTTTTGTACCGATTAACAGTCCGCAGACAAGACAAAGCGAACATAACGAAATCATTATGACGCGGCACCATAGCGGAATCCTCGTCCATATGTTTTTCTTTTTCGCTTCCTTTTTCGGCACTTCGTCTTTGGAGATCTGTGCTTCCTGTACTGCACCGAAACTCGCTGACATCTGCGCCGCGAGAGCCTCGTCTATATTCTGTAAAATCGTATCTTCCTCTGTCTCCTGTGCGGTATCGATATTGGCAAGTTCTTCTTCAAAATTAAAATCAAAACTCAGTACAGGCAGTTCTCCGTCCGAAACTACCGCCACACCTTCTTCCGTGACAGCACTTTCTTGCGCTGCGATACTTTCCCCTGATGCCGCACTTTCTTCCACCGCGGTGCCATCCTCCGCTGCTTCGGTTTCTTTTGCTGCCTCGCCTTCCTCCGACGCTTTGCTTTCTCCCTCCGCAGTTTCTTCCTCTGCTGCTTCGGTTCCTTCCGTCTCCGTGCTTTCCTCCGGAACGGTACTTTCCTTTGCTGCAGCAATTTCCTCTGCTGCCTGCGCCGCGTCAGCCATAACGGCAGAAACCACATCCATATTTTCCATATCCGGCACCACACCTACCGGCGCCCGCGGAATAATTACCTCTCCGGTCTCCTCATCGGTTTCAAATTCATCAAATATGGACTGTATTTCGTCTTTCATGTTTTTTTTCACCTTTTCTCTTTCTATCCTCATTGAAGAATGTTCCAAAACAGTTCCTTGTTCGCCTCCCAGTCCACAACTAACGGGCTGGTTACGTTTCCGACCGCCTTGGGGGTTTCATATGTGCCTTTTGCCGGAAGCTGATGCTGCTCCATCGTTTTTATCCCGTTATCATATATTGCAAAAATAAGGTTTTCCAACATCTTTTCACTAATATCCGTCTCAATGTATCCAAGGGCTTCTTTAAATATTTTCGCCCATTTTGTAATTCCCGCTTCTTTATAACGCTCAAACAGATTCTTTAACACCATGCGCTGACGTTCCGTCCGCCCGTAATCGTGCTTCGTCCCGTTGATATTTGCCACATAGCGCACACGGCAGTATCCAAGCGTCTGGTTTCCGTTCAGAATCTGCGTCCCGCTCCGGACGTTCCGGAATTCTTCCTTGGAAATATAATTATGCGTGTTCAAATACTGCGCTTCTTCTTCCGTTAAAGTAATCTCCGTCCCGCCCAGTAAATCAATAATTTTCTCAAAACTGTCAAAGCCGACCTTTGCATATCCGTCCGGCCAGACCCCAAGTTTCTCATACAGAATCTGATACATTCCTTTCACGCCGAGTCTCGCGTATACCGCGTTGATTTTGCAGGGCGCCATACCCTCCGGTTCCACATACGAGTCACGTAAAATCGATGTTACCGAAACTTTTTTTTCGGCGGGCTGTATCGTTACCAGCAAAATGGCGTCGGTTCTTCCCCGTCCCGGTGTACTGCCGATTGCTTCCTCACCTAACAGCAGGATATGATACAGTTCTTTTTCTTTATTTTCTTCCCCGCCGTTTCCTTTTCCCGTTTCTTTGTCACTTTCTATCCATGCCGGAGGTTTCGTCTCCCCGGAAACATAGTTTACCGAGCCGTGCAGATATCCCGCAACTACCTTCGATGTCAGTCTTCTTCCCGCTGACGTATAAAAAATGAACAATAACGCCGCGGATGTTACCGAAACGAACGTTGCAAGAACCAGCACTACCGTTTCCAGTTTTCCTTTTCTTTTCTTCTCCATAGACTTCATAGACTCTCTCCAAAGAATATCACGATATTCCGCCGCCTGCAAGTATTTTTTCAAGCAGACGGTAAATCCGCAGAGCGGAAGCGATATTTAACCTTTCCGCAGGCGTATGGATATTCTCCATATCCGGTCCGACCGATATCATATCCAAACCGGGAATCTTTTCTCCAAAAATCCCGCATTCAAGACCGGCATGCACCGCAGCAAACTCCGGAGACTTTCCGAAAATCTCCGAATAGGCATCTGAATAAACCTTCCGCAGCTTGGATTCCGCTTTATATTCCCATGCCGGATACTCTCCGGACACTTCCCATTCTCCGCCGAGAAAGTCAACCAAATAGGCAAGTTTTTCTTTTAAGAAAGACAGATAGCTTCTCTTGCTGCTGCGTAACGACCAGTGAATCTCCGCTTCCTGCCCCTTTATATGGCAGATGCCGAGATTTAATGAACTTTCCGTCAGCCCCTGTATCTCTGCGCTTTTTCCCTGTACTCCGTTCGGCGCCTGCATCAGCAGAAATAAAAACTTTTCAAAGGAAACCGGGTGAAGCACCGGCATTTCCTCCTCCGTACCCTCCCGTACCGAAAAACATATCTCCATATCAGGCTCCGCCGCGCGAATTTCCTCAGAGAGTTCTTCGGCAGCCGCCTCCGCCGTTTTTATATCCGCGTCCGAAAGCCCTTCCGGAAACAAAAGAAGCGCATCAGCCTCTCTCGGAATCGCATTATCCTTCTGTCCGCCGGAAAAATCCGCAAGCAGAAACGGAATCCGTTCCTTTAACATAAACAAATACCTTGCTAAAAACAGCACGGCATTCGTCCTGTTTTTGTCAATCTCCGTGCCGGAATGTCCTCCGGTAAGCCCGCGTATTGTTACAGCCGCAGTCTTCCCTGCCGCCAGCGTCCGTTTTAACGGAAGTTTTCCTGTCAGCCGCATTCCGCCCGCACATCCACAGAGTACCACATTCTCCTCTTCGGAGTCAAGGTTTATCATGTATTTCCCGGAAAACGCAGACGCGTCTAACGCTTTCGCACCGTCCATTCCGGTCTCTTCATCGGTTGTAAGAACAATTTCCAATGCCGGGTGCCGCAGCGTATCGTCGGCCAGCAGCGCCATACAGTACGCTGCTCCGATTCCGTCGTCTCCGCCCAGTGTCGTCTTGTCCGCAAACAGCCATTCTCCGTCTGTCAAAAGCCGTATACCGTCCTTTAAAAAATCGTGGGAAGAATCCGACTCTTTTTCACAGACCATATCCATATGACCCTGTAAAATAAGCGCAGGAAACTCCTCATAGCCCGGAGTGGCGGCTTTATAAACTATAATATTATCCGCCGCATCACGAATATACCGTAATTTCCGGTTTTTCGCAAAATTTTCGAGATAATCCGCAATCTCTTTGGTATGTCCGGAACCGCGGGGAATTGCCGACAATTCGGAAAAATAATATAGAACGTTTTTATAATCCATCTGTTCCAGTTCCGCAAGCATCCGTCTTCCCTCCTAATTCTTAAAACTGTGAATCGGCGCCGGTATTCTTCCGCTCCGCTTCACAAACGCATCACATGAAAACTTATTTACCGGCATAATCGGCGCATAGCCGAGCAGCCCTCCAAACTCCACAATATCTCCCACTTTCTTTCCGATAACCGGAATCAGGCGTACCGCGGTTGTCTTCGCGTTAATCATGCCGATTGCCATCTCATCCGCAATAATACCGGAAATTGTCGATTCCCTGGTATCGCCCGGAATCGCAATCATATCCAGACCTACCGAGCAGACACAGGTCATCGCTTCCAGCTTCTCCAAGGTAAGCGCGCCTGCCTGTACGGCATCAATCATCCCCTGATCTTCGCTGACCGGAATAAACGCGCCGCTCAAACCGCCTACATAAGAAGAAGCCATTACTCCTCCCTTCTTTACCTGGTCATTTAACAGGGCAAGAGCCGCCGTCGTTCCCGGCGCGCCCGGAAACTCCAGGCCGATTTCCTGTAAAATCTCGGCGACGGAATCACCGACCGCAGGCGTCGGCGCAAGGGACAAATCCACAATGCCAAACGGCACGTCAAGCGCTTTGGAAGCCTCGGACGCCACAAGCTGTCCCACACGGGTAATCTTAAACGCCGTCTTTTTAATCGTTTCGCAAAGCGTACCGAAATCCGCGCCGCGCACCGTCGAGAGCGCCGTTTTTACAACGCCCGGACCGCTGACACCCACATTGATTACCGCATCCGCTTCGGTCACACCGTGGAATGCGCCTGCCATAAACGGATTGTCGTCCGGAGCGTTGCAGAATATAACAAGCTTCGCACATCCGAGAGAATCCCGTTCCTTTGTCGCTTCCGCGGTCTTTAATACAATTTCGCCCATCAGACGCACCGCGTCCATATTGATGCCGGTACGCGTAGAGCCGACATTGACCGAAGAACAAACACGTTCCGTTTCCGCCAATGCCTGCGGAATCGACTCAATTAAAAGCCTGTCCGCAGCCGTCATGCCCTTGCATACAAGCGCAGAATATCCTCCGATAAAGTTCACGCCGACCGTCTTTGCGGCACGGTCAAGGTTCTTGGCAATCGTCACAAAATCTTCCGGCTTTTTACATGCGGAAGCGCCTATAAGCGCAATCGGGGTTACGGAAATCCTCTTGTTTACAACCGGAATCCCAAATTCTTTTTCTAAATTTGCTCCGACCGCGACAAGGTTCTTTGCCTTTGTTGTTATTTTTTCATAAATTTTACGGTTTAATTCTTCCAAATTACAATCAATGCAGTCCAAAAGACTGATACCGAGCGTGATCGTGCGCACATCCAGATTTTCCTTTTCAATCATCTGGTTGGTTTCTATGACCTCATGAATGTTAATCATGCTTTTTCCCTTTCTTTTTATTTATTTACGGCCGCCCTGCGTAAAACGCTCCGCGTTCTTTTGCCGTACTTAAATTCGGTGCATCATGGCAAAGATATCTTCGTGCTGCGCTTTGATAATAACGCCGATTTCTCTGCCAAGTTCTTCTAAATCTTCCGCAATCCGATGAAATTCCTTTTTGGAATTATTGGCGTCCACTACCATCATCATATTAAAATAATCCTGTACGATTGTCTGTGATATATCCAGGATATTTACCTCATTCTCCGCAAGATAAGTACATACTTTCGCGATAATTCCGACACGGTCCTTTCCCACTACCGTTATAATTGTTTTTTTCATGTTTATTTCCTCCTCTAGCTATATTCTCGCCTACGCAAACATTTTTTCTTCTTCTCCTACGCTCACCATTCTGGAAGGTACGTCCCTGCTCGCCACAAACAAATCGGGCATAAACAGTCCCTTCTCCTTTACGGCATTCTGCAGTTCAATCCGAACCGTTTCATAGGCAAGCTCCGGCAAATTGTTTTCTTTGCTTAAATGCGCCAGTATCACATGCTTTAACTGCGGATGCAGTACCGCACAGAGCAGCTTTGCCGCGTCATCATTGGAAAGATGCCCTTTTTCTCCTAAAATACGCTGCTTTAAGTAATACGGATAGGTTCCTACCATAAGCATATTAACGTCGTGATTTGCCTCCAGATACAAAATCTGCGCACCGGCAAGCGCCGCAAGCGTATATTCGTCATACGTTCCAAGGTCCGTCGCAAGCGCCGCCTTGCAGCCGTCCGCCTCAAACGTGTAACATACCGGATTCCCCGCGTCATGAGAAGTAGGAAACGGCACTGCGGTAATTCCGCCGAAGCAGAGCTTCTCTCCCGGCGCTACCTCATGTAAAAGTCCGTCCGGAATCTTCCCGATGTTTGTTTTTCCTTTTAGCATCCCATTCAACGTTTCCGGCGTACCATACAGCGGGATTCCGTAAGCCCTTGCCAGAACACCGATTCCCTGAACGTGGTCGGAATGCTCATGCGTAATCAGAATACCGCTTAACGCCTCCGCTGCCGTTCCAACGGAAAACAACGCCTGTTCAATCCTCTTTCCGCTGACTCCCGCATCTACCAAAAGATGCGTCCCTCTATGCCCTACATAAACGCAATTCCCGCTGCTTCCGCTGGCAATCGCACATACTCTCACAAAAAACCCTTCTTTCTTTCGTCCTGCCCCAAAACGGCATCATTATTTCCAGTATAACTCAACACGGTCCCCCGGTACAAGCGGATGCGCAAAATTGACGGAAATTTCATTTACCCGTACCACCGCCTCGCGTCCGTTGGCCTCCGCCAGATTGAACGGAACAACATCCAGCACATCTACAAGCATATAAGAACTTTTCCCTTTTAACACGACCGGCCGGTCATTCACAGATATCATAATTTCCTTTGCGGCGGCAGGAACTTCCGGCTGTGTCTCCTGTTCCGGTACAGGGCTTTTTGCCGTTTCCTCCGTGATTTCTTCCGCTGCCGCGGATTCATATTCTATCACGCCGTCTTCGTCCCGATACCGCTCCGGCTCATAACGCTGCTCTTCAATTTCCATATTGATTACAAAGTTTTCATATACTTTCTCCTCCGAACCCGCCGGCATATGGTTTACATAAACCCTGCCCTGCGGCGCAATATCCAAAAAGGCAAGCACCTGCTCTAACGTATAATATTCCATCGAAACAATTACGTCGCCATCCTTGATTTCGTAATACTCCGAAACCATTTCCCCGTTTGCCTGCATATAACGCGGACAGGTGACTTTGTTTCCGTTTACCATAAAATTAAGCGTCTGTTTAAACTCCGGAAGCTTTCCGATTGTGCAGGATGCCGGAGCTCCCTGTGTAGACTCTTTAATTATAATCTCATCATTTTGTTCAATGACCGAGTTGAAGCCTGCCGGTTTCCGGTTCAGCAAAACTACCGCAGCCTCTCCCAGTTCGCCCCGTACCATCCGTTTTTCGCCGTTGACGGTAAACATCAGTTCTTTTCCTCTCATCGGGAACAGTTTTTCGTTCGGATAACCGAACTGCAGCGCTGCGTCTACAATCGTCAGTTTTCCGTTATCGTATAATTTAATCCGTTCCTCATTGACACGTACAAAGATAAAACTGTTCCGCTGTTCGTAATAATTCAGGCAGATACCGATCGGTGTAACCAAAAGCGAATCTTTCTTGATTCCCTCCTGTAAAAATGTAACCGAAGACAGCACTTCTATTCCGCGCAGCGCCACACGTTCTTTCGCAATCTTTAAATACTCTGCCAGACGCTCCGTAAAACCCGGAATCTTTCCGCCGCCACCGACAACAAACACCGCACTCACCGGCTTCCCGCCGTTTAACTCGATAATCTGCTCTGCGACTTCTTTCGTAATCTGACAGATACTGTCTTCCACATCCGTCAATACATCTTTCCGCTCTACCTTCTGTTTCAGCCCCATAATATCTTGGTATGTAATGGTTTTCTTTTTCGTGGAAGCTTCCAGCTTAATCTGCTCCGCCTGTTTAAAATCTACCAGTCGTTTTCTCGCGATTACCTCGGTCAACATATCTCCCGCCATCGGTATCATGCCGTAAGCGATTACGCTTCCGTCTTTCGTAATACAAATATCGGACGTTCCCGCGCCCACGTCCACAAGGGCGATATTTAAAAGCCTGTAATTTTCCGGAATCGCTACCTGCATTGCCGCAATCGGCTCGAGCGTAAGGTTTTCCACCTGTAACCCTGCCTTTTGTACCGCAGAATACAGACCGTCAATGACCTCGTCCGGCAGAAACGTCGCCAGCACCTCTGCGCCGATTTTGGTTCCTTTATGCTCTTCCAGATTGGTAATCATAAAACCGTTTAGATAATAATGCACGACGGTATACGCGACACAGAAAAAGTTATGTCCCGTGTCCTCTGTTTCCTCTCTAATCTTTTTGTGTGCCTTCTCTACTCCGAGCATCTCCAGCGAATGAATGATTTCCGCGTCAATCACCGTTTCTTCGTCAAACGTAAGCTCCGCGGACGCGGTTGCCGTATTCAGAACACGGCCTGCCGCCGCGATACAGACGTCGGTCAGCTTTCTGTCGATTTGCTGCTCCAATTCCTTTCTGACCTGCGTAATCGTCGCCGCCACACTGCCGATATCATGAATCTGGCCGTCTAACATCGCTCTTGTTTCATGCAGTTTCGTACATTGTGCCACCACCGTAAACCCTTCGGCGGTTTTATATCCCACGGTTCCTACAATACTTCTGGTTCCGATGTCCAGTCCGAATACCATTTTTTCCGGATACACCTGATTGCTCACTGTACTACCTCCCGTTCTGATGTTTGATAATCTGCGCCATAATATGCCGTTCGCAATCCTTGGGCGCTGAATCGTTATATAATACAAAATCACACTGCGCAAAAAACAATTCTTCGGATGCCTGCCGTTTCATAATGGAATCCACTTTCTCGTCGGTATAGCCCCTGTTTTGTTTCAAACGCTCTTTTCTTAATTCCTCCGGCGCGTAAACATACCAAAGCTCATCACAGATATCTTTGTAGCCGGCTTCAATTAAAAGCGCCGCTTCAATCAGGACAAAGCCCTGAAAATCTTCCGCCCGAAGCGCCGCAATCCGTTCTTCCACTGCCGTCCGTACTTTCGGATGCACACAGGCATTCAGTTCCTCTACCCGGTTCGCGCCAAACGCCGCTTCATAAAGACGGCTTCGGTTAATCGTACCGTCGTCGTTTTTAATGCTTTCCCCGAAAACCTCCAACAGTTCCAAGTAAGCGCTTTGTCCCGGCTCCATCAACTCATGGGCAATTACGTCGCAATGCAGATATTCCGTCTGAAAATGCTTTTTAATGACGCTTACCACCGTTGACTTTCCGGCTCCCACACCGCCCGTAATTCCGATTACTTTCATTGCCGTCCCCCGTCTGTCTCTATTCTCGGTCTGCCGTCCGCGCTACTTCGTTTCGTACCAGTCGTCTCCGGCAGACACGCTGACCTCTAACGGTACAGAAAGCTTCGCCGAAGCCTCCATTTCCTCCCGTAATACCTGCTTTACATAATCCGTCTCCTCATGCGGCGTTTCTACAAGCAGTTCGTCATGCACCTGCAGTACCACTTTAGCCCTGCTGTTATCCTTTTTTAAACGTTTTGCAACCCGAATCATCGCGATTTTCATAATATCCGCCGCAGTTCCCTGCACCGGGGAATTCATGGCAACGCGCTCACCGAACGAGCGCTGCATAAAGTTGGAAGACGCGATTTCCGGCACAGGTCTCCTTCTGCCGAACAACGTGGTAACATATCCTTTAGTCTTTGCCTGTTCTACCAAAGAATCCAAATACTGCTTGATTTTCGGATACGTTTCAAAATAGCGGTTGATATACTCTTCGGCTTCTTTTCTCGAAATATTCAAATCCTGCCCCAGGCCGAAAGAACTGATTCCGTATACAATTCCGAAATTTACCGCCTTTGCACTGCTCCGCTGCGCGGCGGTCACTTCTTCATACGGCGTGTGAAACACCTGCGACGCCGTAAGGCGGTGAATATCTTCCGCCTCATTGTACGCGCGGATTAACTGTTCGTCTCCCGATAAATGCGCCAAAATCCTAAGCTCAATCTGGGAATAGTCCGCATCCACAAACACACAGCCCGCAGACGGTACAAACGCCTTCCGGATTTTCCGTCCGAGCTCCATACGCACCGGAATATTCTGTAAGTTCGGTTCCGCACTGCTTAAGCGCCCGGTTGCGGTAATCATCTGGCTAAACTTCGAATGAATCCTGCCATCTGCCGCGATAAACGCCGCAAGGCCGTCCGCGTAAGTGGACTTTAACTTGGCAAGCTGGCGGTATTCCAAAATCTTTTCTACAATCGGGTCTTCGCTCCTGAGCTTTTCCAAAATATCCGCCGAGGTAGAATACCCTGTCTTTGTTTTTTTGCCAAACGGCAGCTTTAACTTTTCGAACAAAATCACACCAAGCTGTTTCGGAGAGTTTATATTAAACTCCTCGCCCGCCATCCGGTAAATCTCCTGTTCCAGCCGCTTGATATCCTCGTTTAACAGCCCCGCATATTCCACAAGGAACGAAGGGTTGACCGACATTCCGATTTGCTCCATTTCATACAACACAGACACCAGCGGAAGCTCCACCGTTCGGTAAAGTTCTTCCATTCCGGCTTCTTTTAACGCCCCGATTAACACGGGGTACGCCGCCTGCGCGCTCATCGCCTCATACACTGCCTCCCGCACGCGTGCCTGCTCTGCCGCGTCCGTATTCTGCGCCGGCTCTTCAAACAGGCTCATCTGCTTCGGGCCTTCCGGCAGGGCAAGCGTTTCCGCCCCCGGCAGCGTCAGTTTTAAATAATCTCTCGCAATATCGTCATAGGTATAACTGCTCTTTAACGGGTTCAGCAAATACGCGCAAAGGGCGGTGTCCCCGTAAAAAGCATCGTCTTCCGGCAGCGTAAGCCCGCACCGTTCTTTTAGTCCGACGGTAGCCAATACCGCCGACTTTCCGCAAATTTTATGAAGCATCCGCACCCTGCCCCGTCCCGCTTTCGCGGCGGACTCCGAGGTATTTCTCGGTTCTTTCAGCGGTTCTTTTTCGTACCTGTCCTCAAAACGCTCCAAAAAGTCTCCGGAAAAGAAATAACATACGCCCTTGACGGAAAGCAGAAGCGCCCCGCCGCAGACGGAAAAACCGACTGTTTCTCCCGGCATTATTCCGGAAAGAAGCTCTTCCGCCTCCGCCGCCGCAGATACCCTGCGGGGCTCCGCGTCAAACGCCTTGTCATCACTTTTTCGTCCCTGTTCCGAAGAAAAATGTCTGGACAATAACGACTTAAACTCCAGCTCTTTGCAAAGCCGGTACGCTTCCTCGGTAAAAATATCTCCGAACCTTGCCGCCTCATAGGAAAACTCCGGTTCCCAGTCGGTCTTAATCGTAGCCAGTTCCTTGCTGAGTCTCGCAAGGTCCGCGTGTTCCCGCAGAGACTCCCTTGCTTTCTTCGGCTCAATTTCGTCTACATGTGCAATCGCTTCCTCCACACTCGGAAACACGTTTAAAATCTTTACTGCGGTCTTTTCCCCAATGCCGGGAACACCCGGAATATTATCGGAAGCATCTCCCATAAGCCCCTTTAAATCAATAATCTGTGCGGGTGTCACACCGTACTTTTCCGTTACCTGTTCCGGTTCGTAGTCCTCGATTTCCGTACCGGTTTGCTTTGTCTTCGGGATGCGCACCAAAATATCCTCTGCCGCAAGCTGCAACAAATCCCGGTCGCCCGAAACAAGGGAAACCTTCTTGCCGTCCTTTTTTCCGCGTACCGCCAGAGCGCCTAAAATATCGTCCGCCTCAAACCCCGGACACTCAACGGTAAGAACCCCCATCGCCGAAAGCATCTGCTTTAACAGCGGCACCTGTTCCCGCAGTTCCTCCGGCATCCCTTTTCGGGTGCCTTTATATTCTTTATACATTTCATGCCGGAACGTCGGGTGCTTTACGTCAAACGCCACCGCCAGATAATCCGGCTTTTCTTCGTCCGCTATTTTTATTAAAATATTTAAAAAACCAAGCACTCCGTTTGTATGTCTTCCGTCCGTTGTCGTCAGATCCGGAAGACCGTAAAACGCCCGGTTTATAATACTGTTTCCGTCGATTAATACTAACTTTTCTTTCATTCCGGCGACTCCTTTATCCTTACATTGATTTCCATCTGTTCTATACTCCGCAGGAAACGCTCATCCGCCTCATTCCGTTTCTTTGTTACGGTCGCGCCGTTCGTAAACAACAGCAGAAGAATCAATGTTACCAAAATCACGCGTCTGCGCGCGCAGGCACGTTTCCTGCGCAGTCCTTCCAGATAGCATTCCTCAATTTTATTATTTAAATCCACGATATAATTATCCGACAGGTCTGTCCCGTTCTCTAACTGCCTGATTGCCGTCATCAGGGAATAAGACACTTCCAGTTCTTCTCTGCACTCCCCGCAGCTTTCCACATGCTCTAAAAACGCTTCCGCATCTTCCGTATTCAACTGTCCGTTGATAAACGGCGCAACCAGTTCCTGCGCTCTTTTACAATCCATGCTTTACCTTCCCCCTGCTCCAAGAATGCTTTTACACTCCCTTACCGACAAACCATACCATATCAATTTAGTATACCATTTTTTCCTCTAAAAAGCAAGAACCCCCGCCCGTCAAAGGCGAAGGTTCCTGTATAGGTGTCAATGATTGGTTACACTTTATCCTTACAAGGAATGTCAATGGTA
>JAFLSZ010000047.1 GCA_022510665.1 Lachnospiraceae bacterium | reverse complement strand
AAAGTATTGGGAATTGCCATAAGCGGATGGATTGTCTGGGTGCTTTCTTCCATTCACTTAGTAAAGTTTACCGCGGCAGGATGTTATGTGATTCTGACGCTTTGCGCCGTGGCAAATTACGGTCTTGCGGTGTATTGGTGTAAGAAGAAAAAAATAAAACCGGGGGAGTTTTTCGGAATTACGGACGGTTCGGCAGTACCGGCAAAGGCGCTTTGGTATGAAGTATTTTTCCTTGCGGTATTTGCGGCGTTAATCTATATTAAATGCTTTAATCCGGACGCAAACGGAACGGAACGTTTTATGGATTACGGCTTTATGACAAGTATGATGAAGTCGGATTATATGCCGCCGGAGGATTTTTGGTTTGCCGGGACGTCTTTAAACTATTATTATCTGGGCCAGTTTTTTGCGACATATCTTACGAAGATTGCCGGCGTTACGGTAAATTACGGCTATAATCTGGCGTTGATGATGACCGCCACGCTTTGTATGCTGTCGGTATATGCTCTGGTTTCCCGTATTTTTGAAGTATTTATGCGGGAGCACACGGAAGAATATAAACGTGCGAATAAAAAAACGATTGCTTCGGAGCCTTTTTTGGTACAGGTATTCTGCCGCATTGCGGGCATATTGTCTGGGCTTGCGGTTACGTTTGCGGGTTCCTGTCATTATCTGGTGTACGCGAAACTGGTGCCGATTGTGAGGGAAATCCTTGGAATTGAGGGAGAAACTTCCTATTGGTTCCCGGACGCGACGCGCTATATCGGCTATCAGAGAGAAGGAACGGGAGATAAGACAATCCACGAGTTTCCGAGCTATTCCTTTGTACTTGGAGACCTGCATGCTCATGTAACCAATATTATTTTTGTAGTGACGCTGTTGGCGGTGCTGTTCGCATGGCTTTTGTACCGCAGGGAACGCATGAAAAAAGCGGCAGGAGGAGTTTTGGAGCCGGTTAATTATAAGGCGGAGATGCTGCAGCCGCATATCATTGTGCTGAGCTTTTTTATCGGCATCTTCCAGATGACAAACTACTGGGATTTCCCGATTTACTTTGTTGTCTGCGGAGCCGTGATTTTAGTATCCAACGCGGTAATCTGCGGCTTTACGAAAAAGACATTTGTGATGACCGCGCTGCATGCGGCAGAATTTATTGTAATCTCTTTTATGACGGCGCTTATGTTTACGATTCGTTTTGACAGTATGGCGGGCGGTATCGGTTTGTGCGAGAAACGTACGGAACTGTACCAGCTGATTGTTGTCTGGGCGCTGCCGGTATTTATGATAATCGGTTATCTGGTTACACTGATTAAAGAAGAAGGCATAAGAAAAAAAGAGCATCCGACACAGAGCGAACACCGCAATCCGTTTTTTGCATGGCTTCAGAATCTGAAAACATCGGAGCTGTTCCTGCTGATTTTGGGACTGTGCGCTATCGGGCTTGTACTGCTGCCGGAAGTCGTTTATGTGGTGGATATTTACGGCGGGGATTATCAGCGCGCAAATACAATGTTTAAGCTGACCTATCAGGCATTTATTTTGTTCGGCATATGCATGGGGGCGGTTCTTGCAAGATATCTGCTGCTTCCGAAGAACGGAAAGCAGTTTGTTGCGGGACTGGTTCTGCTGTTTTTCCTGTACCAGAATCTCGGTTATTTCGGAAAGAGCTGTGAATCGTGGTTTGGCGATTATAAAAACCCGGAAAAGTATAAAACGCTCGATGCGGGAGCCTATATTTACAATATTCATCCGGAAGATGCCAAGGCGATTGCATGGATGAATGAAAATCTGGAGGGAAGACCCGTTATTCTGGAAGCAAACGGCGACAGTTATACAACCTATAACCGTGTATCGGTACTGACCGGTTTCCCTACGGTTTTGGGATGGCATACCCATGAGTGGCTTTGGAAAGATGATATAAACGCAGTAAACGGGCGTGCGGCGGATATAAAAACGATTTATACCTGTGGTGACGCTGCGGCGGCGCGTGCGCTTTTAAAAAAGTATGACGTGGAATATCTGTATGTCGGAAGACTGGAGCGCGACAAGTATATAAGTGAAACCGTGCTGGACTATGACTATTTAAAGTCCCTTGGGGAAGTAGTGTATGAAGACGGGGGAAAAACTTATTACGAAACATTTATTGTAAAAATACCGTAAAATTTTTGGGCGACGCGCACAATGACATGAATATAAGGGCAAAAGCGGTGAAATCTTCCAGTGTAAGATTTCGGAGACGGCATATAATATCACCGTAATCACGAGATAAACGGACGGCAGAGAATGCAGTGCGGGTGTCAGGGATTACAACTTTTGAAACTGCCCGCACTGCGGGAGGTACGAGAAAGGAGTGAAAGATATGTCTAAAGGTAGAAATCGTGTAGAAGTTCCGGAAGCAAGAGAGGCTATGGATCGTTTTAAGATGGAAGTAGCATCTGAGATCGGTGTACCGTTAAAGCAGGGTTATAACGGAGATTTAACCAGTGCACAGAACGGTTCTGTCGGCGGCGAGATGGTTCGTCAGATGATTAAGCGTCAGGAACAGGCTATGTCCGGTAATAAGTAAGTTATAAAAAAGAAAAAGAAAGATTCAGGGGCGCTGCAGATTTTGTAGTGCCCCTGATTTCTTGTATCCAAAAACTTTTGAGCAATTTTGTTCATTTTTCTGAAATAAAGGTTGCAATTCATTTCAAGATGCGATACACTACAATTAGCTACATATGTTTTGTTTGGAGGGTGAACCATGAGAGTAATCGCAGGTTCCAGACGAAGTATCCGGCTGGTGACCGTAAAGGGGGAACGTGTCCGCCCGACGACAGACCGGATAAAGGAGACGCTGTTTAATATATTACAGCCGTATTTGGCGGACTGCAGTTTTTTGGATTTGTTTTCCGGAAGCGGTGCAATCGGCATTGAGGCATTAAGCCGCGGCGCAAAAGAGGCGGTTCTTGTGGAGCGGGACAGGGAAGCCGTTTCTTGTATCAGGGCAAACTTAAAGGCAACGCGCTTTGAGGAAACAGCGGTTCTGAAAACGGGGGATGTACTGACCGTGCTTCGCACGATGCGGCATGACCCCTTTGATATTATTTTTATGGATCCGCCTTATCGGACGGGGATAGAAGCGCAGGTGCTTTCTGTTTTAGCCGCGTCGGATCTGGTGGACAAGCATACGATTGTCATTATTGAAGCATCGGCGGATACCGATGCCGGATTTGCGGAAGATATGGGATTTTCCGTATATCGTGAAAAATGTTACGGTTCCAATAAACACATATTTTTAGAGAAGAGGACGGTATGAGAAAAGGAATTTATCCGGGGAGTTTTGACCCGGTTACGTTCGGACACCTTGATATTATCCGCAGGGCGTCCGACCTGGTAGACGAGCTGGTTATAGCGGTTCTGCGGAATAACGCGAAAAAGGGGCTGTTTTCCGTAGAAGAACGGATGGAGTTTTTAGAGCGGGTAACGGAAGGGATTTCAAATGTCAAAGTAATTTCTTTTGACGGGCTGTTAGTAGACTGCGCGGTAGAGTATGGCACGCATACGATTATCAGAGGTCTCAGGGCGGTTACCGATTTTGAATATGAATTACAGCTGGCGCAGACAAACAAGCGTCTGCGGCCGGATATTGATACCGTATTTCTTACCACAAACGTGCAGTACGCTTATTTAAGTTCCAGCGTAGTCAGGGAGATTGCGGGATATGGCGGCGATATCAGTCATTTTGTACCGGAATGTATCATTAAAGATGTTTATAAAAAAGTAAAGTGAGGAGAGACAGTATGAGTACAAAGAGGATTGAACAGTTAATAGAGGAAATTTTTGAGTTTGTGGAAAGCTGTAAACCGTCTGCCTTTTCCGGCTCAAAAGTCATTGTACCGAAGGAAGAACTCTATGATTTGTTGGATGAACTGCGCTTAAAGGTGCCGGAGGAAATCAAGCGCTGTCAGAAAATGATTGCAAACAGGGACGCGATTATCGCGGATGCGGAAGATAAGGCAGCGGCGATTGAGCAGTCCGCAAGACAGCAGGCACAGCTTTTAGTCAACGAGAATGAGATTACGCAGCAGGCCTATTATCAGGCGAATGAGATGGTGCGTCAGGCGACGGAGCAGGCAGAGGAAATGTTGCAGCAGGCGGAGCAGGAGGCAATACAGATCAGGCAGGGAGCGCTTGGCTATACCAACGATATGCTTTCCCGCGTGGAGCAGGTGCTGACTTCTTCGTATGAAATTACAAAGAATCGTTCCGATGCGATGTTAGAAGCGCTGCGCCAGAATCTTGAGATTGTTACCGCAAACCGTAGGGAACTGGGCGAGGATATAGCGCCGCAGGCGGCAGAATCCGTAAATCAGGCTGCGGGGGCAAGAGACGAAGATTTTGATTTTGATGAAAATATATTTTTGGATAACGTGGATAATGAGGAGTAACCTTCTTCAAATCCGCAGATAGAGAAACATCAGCGCCCCGGCGAATACGGCGGCAGCAGCTTTTGTCAAAAGATAGTGTGCAAACGGGAGACCGCTTCCCGCAAGCACACTTTTTGTTTGTGCACCGGCGGAAAGCCCGCCAAAAGCAATAAAGGCGGTGACAAGCGGAATAAGGATGTTTTTTTCAAGCGGAAGCGCCGCTAAGGCCGTACTTCCGGTTGTGATTTCCAGAAACGAACCGACGCAGGCACGAAAGAGAGGAGGAAGCGGCATTTTCGTAAGAAACTCCGCAAGGACGGAAAAAAGTATAATATATCCGCCGACTCTGGTAAGAACGGAAAATGCCTGTTCAATGGCGGAATCCAAAAGTAAGAACGAAAAGGAAAATTTTTTTGTATGCTGTTTTGGCCTGCTTTGACGGGCAGAAAACAAAACGGCGTTTTTCGGACGCAGAAGGGCAGCGGAGAGCATGGAAGAAAGAATAACAATAAACAGTAACGGATAGCGTAACGACGGTGCGTTTAATACCGAGACCGAAACGTAGCCGAGTAAAAATAAAGGACTTGGATTGTTGCACAAAGGAAGAAGGTACTGTCCTTCTTCTTTTGTGATTTGGCCGCGCTCCACCAGGGAAGCGACTGTCTTGGCGCCGACAGGGAGACCTGCCAGAAGACCGATTACAATGGCATAACACCCCGAAGGGCTGCATTTAAAAATAGGGGAAAGAAAAGGAGAAAGCCTGTATGCCAGACTGTCCGAAAGTCCCGTGGACAGAAAAAGAGTCGATAAAATCAAAAAAGGCAGCAGGCTCGGAAGTACCTGATGAAACCAGAGCAGAAGTCCGTTTTTGGCGCCGGAAAGCGCGGAGGCAGGAAACAATAAAAGCAGGCATAAAAAAAGCAGCATGCCGCCTTTTAGGAAAAGGGAACGCACAGAAAAAGAAGTCATGGACTGCCTCACTCGGATTTTGCATTTGTGATAATATATGAAAAGTCATCCGGCAAAAGAACGCCGTATTTTTGATAGGCGACGCGGTTGTAGCAGTCTGCCGCCGCAATGTCGAAGGAAAGCAGTTCGTTTTCTAACGCGTTACAGCGCTTATCCTTCTGCGCGAGTTTTGTGATAACGGGAAGAGCGGCCGTTTTTTTCATATGCTTTAAAAGCGGTGCGGCACTTTCGCGAAAACCTAAAATACGGGCATAACCGATGTCTTCCTGACGGAAACGGTCTAGGGTTTCGGTATGCAGGCGGAAAAGAATGTGCAGCAGGCACCGCTCGATACGGGTGCGGGTGTACTGTTTCGTTTTGAGATGTGCAAGAAACGCCTCATAATCACAGACCGGAAAACGCGCGGAAAGTCTTGCCGCAAGCTCCGGTGAAACATCCGCGCAAAGAGAGAGTTCTTCCGCGGCGGTATGGAGCGCGGTGCGGTATAAAAGCAGAAAATCTTCCGCAAAGACCGGAGCATAGGGTTTACGGCGGAGAATTTCAGCTGCCGGTTCCGGAAGTTCGGAAAGAAATGTTTCCGGAAAGATGGTGCCGGGGGTAAGCAGTCCGCGTAAGAAGGTGGCCGAAGAAAAGCCTTCTTCCGCAGGAGTAACATCATGGTAGCCGGAGCCGGCACGGGTGATGACATACGGTGTAACAGAGCTGTTTCTGCGATACAGCGCCTTACAGTATTCTATACCGAGCAGGGAGTTCGGTGAGGAAAGCAGTGCCAGCGCGTCCTCGCTTAAAAAGCCCCTGGCAGCGTAAAGCCTTGCCTTGGGAAAGGTAAGACCCGCGCGAAGCCCCTCTTTTAAAGCTGTCCGATAGGCGGGCGGCTCCTCGCAGAGAAAAGCGGCGGTATCGGTAAAAAGAGAAACCGGTGCCGCCGTTTCCGAGCCGAAACAAAGGCTGTCGATGATTCCCAGTTTATCCAGAACCGAGACGGCGCCCGCCGCGAAATATTCCGCACTGCCGACAGAATAGCAGAAAGGCAGTTCCAAAACAACATCCGCACCGCAGGAAAGCGCACATTCCGCGCGGGTAAACTTGTCCAGACACGCAGGAATTCCCCGCTGTGTGAAATCGCCGCTCATCACGGCAACGATATAGTCCGCTCCGGTAAGGCGTCTTGTTTCCTCTATATGATATTGGTGCCCTTTGTGAAAAGGATTGTATTCTACAATAATTCCCGCGGCTTTCAAGACAGATCCTCCTTATAAACAGTATAATGATTCAATGAGCTGGCGGTGCTTTGTGACGGATTACGGATGTAGATGCTTATAATAATAAATCGCAAGCTGGGTACGGTCTCTTAGTTCCAGTTTTTCCAAGGTGCCGCTTACATAATTGCGTACCGTTCCTTCGGAAAGAAACAGCGCCAGAGCAATCTCTTTATTGTTTAAACCCTCCGCGACGAGGCGCATGATTTCAAACTCCTTTTCGCTCAGGGGAAGCTGTGTGATGTCCGGTTCTTTGGAAGTTGTAAGGATATCCGGAATCTTTCGGATTACTTCGCTTCCAAACACATTCTGCCCTCCGCAGACCGCGTGAAGCGCGGGAACGATGCTCTCAAAATCCTGTTTTAACAAATATCCCTTTGCGCCGAGACGGAGGGCGCGGATAATGTATTCATCGTCGGAAAAAGTAGTCAGAAACAATATTTTGGCATGGGGCTCTGAGGCAAGGATTTCCGCCGCGGCATCCAGTCCGTTTTTTCCTTCCATGCGGATATCCATCAAAAGGATATCCGGACGGTGTTTCCGATATAACTCTACCGCCTGTGTGCCGCTTGTTCCGAGCGCAACAACAGAAATATCCGGTTCCGCTTCTAAAATGGTTTTTAAGGAAATTCCGACCAGCCGGTCGTCGTCAACAATCAAAACAGTCATAAGTCAACCTCCGTATTCTGTGTAAATCAGAGAAAATTCTAATGTTCTTTCGGGATAGAAACAAATATGTGGAAACCGCCCTGTACAAAAAAACGTATCGTGCCGTTTAAGGATGTGACACGGGTCTGCATGTTTTCCAAGCCCATGCCGGAATTATCCTGAGGCAGTACCGCGTTCGTGCCGTTGTCGGCAACGGAAAGCTGATACAGGGACGTATATTCTTTCATACTGATGCGGATTGCGTCCGCGTTGCTGTGTTTCGTAATATTGGAAAGCGCCTCCTTTGTAACGGCAAGAAAGCAATATACCACAGGAAGCGGAACTTCCGGCGCGATATCGTATTCAAAGGAAGTGCGGTAGTCGGTGTAGTCGGAAAGAATACGTCTTGCGGAGGTTTCCAAATCCATCGCGTCGTCCCGCAGGTCGTGGACACTGCTTCGGATGCCCTGCATGGCGTCGTCTAAACTTTCTTTTAAAAGAAGGAGAGATTCATCCTGTTTGTTTACGGTAAGCATGGCGCCTACCTGCAATAAGGAGCGGGAGAGAAGGTGTCCTACATTGTCGTGGATTTCCCTCGCGATACGGGCACGCTCCTGTAAGGTCGCGATTTTTATTTTCGCATCCTGATTCTCAATTAAGGTGTGTGCCTGTTCCAGCAGTGAAAGCTGTTCTTCTTTGTCTGTGTCACGGAGTTTTATAAGGTCCGCGGATACCCGTGAAAGCTGCCGCTGCCTGTCGCTGAGTAAAAGCGAAAGAAAAAATAAAACCAGCAGAAGGGAAAATCCGGAAAGACTTTCCTTTCGAAACGGCGAAGTAACTGCCGGCAGCAAAAAAAGCAGTAAAACCGGCGTTTGGCGTTTTAAGGACAGCGGATATGCCAGTGCCGGAAGAAAGAACAGCAACTCCGGAAGAAAAAATGATACTGCTGTACCCGCAAGGAAAACCGCATAGGAAAACTTCAAAGAATCTAACAATTCGTCTGCCGAGAGTACAATAAAGGCGCATAAAAACAAAACGACCGGAGTTAGGGAAAAAGAGGAGGAAAGGAGCAATATCAGGCCGCAGAGCAGAAAAATAAGCTTGTCTAAAATCTGTTTCATCTAAACCTCCTCGCTGCGCAAAATTCCATGATAACCAATAGTAGTGTAACACACATCGAGCGTAAAATAAAGTAAAATAAAGTGACATTTGTCACAAAAGTAGTTTACAAACGACACTGGAAAAGAAAGAAAAGATTTGGTATCTTCAGAGTATAAAGTAAGAAAAATTTACAAACAAGGAGGAGAGTACAATGGAAACAGTGGTAAAAATCGAAAATTTGGTAAAGCGTTACGCGGAGCTTGTGGCAGTGGACCATATGAATCTTTCCATAGAGAGAGGAGAAGTCTTCGGACTTCTGGGTCCGAACGGAAGCGGAAAATCCACCATTTTGAACTGCCTTTTATCATTGACACATTTTGATAAAGGGGAAATCAGCATTTTTGGCGAAAAGATGCGGGCGGATAATTATGCGGTAAAAGGACGTATCGGCGTGGTACTGCAGAATGTAGCGGTATTTAATGAACTGACGGTGTATGAAAATATTGATTATTTCTGCAGCCTGTATATAAAAGATAAGAAAATGCGTAAACCGCTTGTAGAAGAAGCGATTGCGTTTGTAGGCCTGGAGGATTTTGTGAAATTTTATCCGAAAAAGCTCTCAGGAGGTCTGCTGCGCCGTTTAAATATTGCCTGCGGTATTGCGCATAAGCCGGAGCTTATTATTTTTGACGAACCGACGGTTGCGGTAGACCCGCAGAGCAGGAATAAAATATTGGAAGGGATTATGGAATTAAACCGGCAGGGAGCTACCGTTATTTATACTTCCCACTATATGGAGGAGGTTGAGCAGATTTGTTCCCGTATTGCGATTATTGACAAGGGACAGACGGTGGCAATCGGAACCAAAGAAGAGTTAAAAAGTATGATTCAGACAGGAGAAACTATCCGGGTAGAGATACCGGAACTGACAGAGGAAGTGCTTGGCGGTTTACAGAAACTCTCCCATGTGTTTTCGGCGGAGTATAAGGAAGGATTGGCAACAATTAAGTGCAGCGGCGGCAGACATAATGTGCTTCATGTGTTAGAGTATTTAAACAACTCCGGAACTTCTTTTGGCCGGGTATTTGCCGAACAGCCGACCTTAAACGATGTGTTCCTTGAGATTACCGGCAAAGAGTTGAGAGACGAAGCAAGATAACGGGAGGACAAAAACATGATATATTATTTTTACCGGGTAAAGAGGATGTTCCGAAACAGAATATTATTTTTCTGGTCCATTATTTTTCCGATGGCGCTTGCCACGTTATTTAAAATGGCGTTTTCTTCCGTTACGGAAAAAGACTGGGCGTTTGAGACGATTCCTGTGGCGGTTGCGGCAGAGGAAGGGACAAAGCCGGACGAAATGCTGATATCTTTTTTAGAGAATATGAAAAACGAAGGCACCGCATTTTTTGAAATTACCGAAACCGACCGTGCGGACGCAGAAGAACTGCTGCGGAAAAAAAGTGTAACGGCAGTGATTATAACAGGGGAAGAGCCGGTTGTTTTTTTTAGAGAGAACGGACTGTCTGCCACGATAGTAAAAACGGTACTGGACGGATACTTACAGAGCAGAGAAATCATTATGGACGCAGCGGCACAAGGGAAAATGGCAGAAGCGGCGCTGGCTTTATCAAAAGACGTACAGACGCTTTCCGTAAGAACGTTTAAAGGCGCAAGCGGGGATCCGATGATTCAGTATTTTCAGGCATTACTTGCGATGGCAAGTCTGTACGGCGCCATGTACGGTCTGTTAAATACGAGGGAATTAAATCCGTTGCAGTCAGATGAGGCGGCGAGACGTGTTGCGGCTCCGATGAGAAAGGTTCCGACGGTGCTTGCGGATGTGGCAGCGGCATTTACGATTCAGTATGTACAATTTTTGATTCTGATTGCCTACTATACATTTATTCTGCGGATAAATTTCGGTGCGGTGAACGGATGGCTGTTCCTTTCGGGGGCGGTTTACAGCCTGTTTGGCGTATTAATCGGTTACTTTGTCGGAAGCGTCGTAAGAAAGAGCGATAACGTGCAGCAGGCGGTTATGATGTCTACGGTAATGTTCAGCTGTTTTTTGGCGGGACTGATGATGGGAAACATAAGAATTGAAATTGAACTGGCGGCGCCGTGGGTAAACCGAATCAATCCGGCGACGCTGATTGCAAACTCCTTACATGCACTCTGCGTTATGGGAGATATGAAAAAGTATGCGGTTTGTATGATAAGTATACTTGTCTGGTGTGCGGTGCTGGTATTCGGCAGTGTTTCGGCGCTTGCATTGTATCAGAGACATGACAGAAAGGGGGCAAAGAACGAATGAAAACAGTATTAAAAGTCGCAAAAAAAGCACTTCCGTCTTCCGGTATTTATTTCGGAATTTTCTGTGCTATATTGGTTGCCTTTACTTATTTGGCGGGAAAGAGTAATGAAACTGCCTTTTCGGCGTCTGAAATGAATATTATAATACAGGATGAGGACGCTACGGCACTCTCCGTTTCTCTTTCAGACTATCTTTCAAGAGAAAATAAAGTTTCTGCACAACCGGACGAATCTCTGCTGTCTGACATGCTCTTTTACGGAAAAGTAGACTATATAATTTATGTGCAGAAAGGTTTTACGGAGAGTTTTTTGGCGGGAGAGGATGTTCATGGGCTGGAACGCCAGAGTATTCAGGCAAATATGGCCTTCCTTGACCAAAAGATAGAGCTGTTTTTCCGTTATGTGCGGGCGGAACTCGCTGCCGGAAAAATCATGGAAGAAGCATGTGACGCGGTGCTTTCGGCCTGTGAAAAACAGGCGGAGGCAGTCCTTACGGAAAGCGGAAAATCTTCCGGGCTGCTGCCGCCGGGATATTATTTCTTTACCTATTTAAGCTATATTTTACCTTCTGTCCTGATTATGGTATTGGGACCGGTTATTCATGCCTTTTATAAAAAGGACATAAAAATGCGTACAGACTGCGGTTTTGTCAGTGTAAGACAGCAGAATCTTACCGTTATCGGCGGTATTTCGCTTGTTTCGCTGCTGTTTTGGATTCTGTTAATATTGATGGGAATTTTACTGTACCGGAACGATTTTACGCCGAAAATCTTTCTTTACGGTGTTTTGAACAGCTTCTTGTTTTTGTTGGTATCGATTATGATTTCCGCGTTAATCGGAATGCTTGTAAAGGGGAGCGATGCCTTAAACGGCGCCAGTAACCTTGTCAGCATGGGAATGGCGTTTTTGTGCGGCGTATTCGTATCGAGTGAGTATTTGCCGGACTATGTAAACAAAATAGCTGAATTTCTGCCGGCAAGCTGGTATATGAAAAATGTCAGGATGCTGTTTGAAAGCGGTGTCGTGTGGAGTACGGGTACTTTTTTTCAAAACGGCGCAATTATTCTGACTTTTGCGGCAGCGGTATTTTGTATTATACTGGTAGCGGTAAAGAAAAAAAGGATGGCATAGGGTATCGGCCAAGGGGTATGACATAAGGATAAGAAAAAGCCGGAAGACGTTGTTTTCTTGACAAAGTCTTCCGGCTTTGATACACTTAATTCATAAAATAGTGACAGCCTGCGGACGAACAAAGAAGGCTGTACGGATAAGGAGGCGGCTATGACATACGAAGAATTGGTAAAGCAGGTAAAGGATATCGCTGAGAAGACGGATGCAGGCAGGATTCAGGAGCATGTGGCATTTCAGTTTAATATTGAAGGTGAAGCGGCAGGCGCTTTTTATCTGGAAGTAAAGGACGGCAGGGCCGTGGTTGAGCCTTACGAATATTATGACAGGGACGTACTGGTGAGATGTACGGCAGAGACACTTTTAAAAATAGTAGAGGGTAAACTTGACCCTATCCTTGCCTATACTATCAAAAAAATCAAAGTAGAAGGTGATTTGGGTAAGGCGCTGCTGTTAAAAGAAGTAGTAGGGAAGAAAAAATAACATGAACGCGCTCAAAAACGAAAGACGAACTTGAAAAGAAGACCGGTTCGCGGCGTACATTCACCGAAGGAGGAAAAGATGGAAGATACTAGTTTACAAAAATCACGTATTTTGGTTGTGGATGACGCCGAGGGGCAGCGTTTTCTCCTTAGGAATATTATTATGGATATGGGATACCAGCCTGTCCTGGCAGAAAGCGGCGCACAGGCGCTGAAAGTTTTTCCGCGCTGCAATCCACAGCTGGTGCTTTTAGATGTATCTATGCCGGAAATGGACGGGTTTGAGGTATGCAGAAAGTTAAAGGAAAATCCGGAGTCAAGAGACGTACCCGTTATTTTTATCTCCGCCTTTGAGGGGGTCGGGGATATTGCGAAGGTATTTGAAGCCGGCGGAGAAGATTATGTGATGAAACCGTTTATTCCGGAAGTAGTTAAGGCGCGTGTCGGGATACATTTAAAGTTTGCCGAAGTAATGAGAAAACTGTCAGAGACGAAATAGGAGAGGAAAGACATGCCGGAGGAAAGATTTCAGGAGAAGATAGAAGAAAAAATCGAGAAATTCATGCTGTTGTTTTATTTTGTTTACAGCGTTGTAATGTCGATTATTACCATAAAGGGCGGATGGCCGATGTGGCTGGCACTGTTTACGGATGCGGGCTGGCTGTTCGGTCTGCTTTTGTATTGGGCGAAAAGCCGGTCGACGTATGGGTTCCGTGCCTATGCAATGACATGTCTGATGCAGATGAGTATCATACTGTGGTCTATATCTACCGAAAGCTTTTCCATGACAATTCCCATTTTTTTAATACAGACTGTAATCCTTATATTTTACGGTATACCGGAAATTATTTACATACCTGTTGTGATGTTCATCTTTTTGAGCATTTATCATCTTTTAATTAAACAGACCGTTGATTTTTCATCTCAAAACGGAGTTCTCCAAACGGGATTAGAGATTGCCGCCGTTTTATTTATTGAATATATTATATATATTCTTAACAAAACACGCCGGGACGGGTTGGAGCAGCAGATGCAGATTATTAATTCCCTGAAAGAGGCTGAGCGCGGCAAAAATGATTTTATGGCAAATGTCAGTCATGAAATCCGTACGCCTATCAATACCATCTGCGGAATGAGCGAAATTGTACTGCGGGAAGAACTGCAGGACGAGCTGCGTACAAATATATTTAATATCCAGACGGCCGGCCGTAGTTTGCAGTCTATTGTCAGTGACGTACTTGATTTTACGGAAATGCAGTCGGGAAAAATGACACTGATGGAGGAGGTTTATAATATTACCTCCACTATAAATGATGTTATCAATATGTCTATGGCGCGGAAAAACGAAAAGCAGATTGATTTGATTGTGGACTGTGATGCCAATATTCCAAACGGACTGATTGGAGACGAGCAGAAAATCCGGAGAGTCATTATGAATCTGGTTAATAACGCGCTGAAATTCACGGTAGAAGGCTGCGTCTGTATCATTATCAGCGCGCGGGAAACGGAGTATGGCATTAACCTGATTGTGCGTATCAAGGATACCGGTATCGGCATGAAGAAAGAAAGTATGGAAAAGCTTTTTACCAACTTTAATCAGGCGGATACAAGGAGGAACCGGCAGAAAGAAGGAGTTGGACTGGGACTCGCAATTTCACAGCTGCTGGTTGATATGATGGGTGGTTTTATCACGGTTTCAAGTGAGTACGGTAAAGGCAGTGAAATACAGTTTGTGGTTCCGCAAAGAGTGTCGGACCCTATGCCGATTGCCGCCGTACGGGATCGGGAGAGTGTGAATGTGGCGATTTATGTGGATATGGAACGGTACGACCGTCCCGAGGTCAGGGAGGCATATCTCAAGGTTATTTACCACATGGTTGCGCAGCTGAAAGTAAAGTGTCATGTCTGCCAGAACCTGCCGGAATTGAAACGAAGAGCGGAACGTGAAACGTTTACTCACGTTTTTATCAGCATAGAAGAATATGAAGAAGACAAACAATATTTTGATACAGTTTCTCAAACAACAAAAGTTGTCGTGGTTATCGAGCGTTTTAATGAAACAAGAATCACTAACCCTAGAATCCAGCGGATGTATAAACCGTTTTTTATACTGCCGGTTGTTATGGTTTTGAATGATAAAAAAATAATACAGGCAATAGATTCCAACTATTATTACCGGGAAAAGTTTATCGCGCCGGAAATAAATGTTCTGGTGGTGGATGATAATCTGATGAATATCCGGGTAGTGGAAGGTCTGCTGAAACCATATAAAATCAAAGTGGCGATAGCCACCAGCGGGGCAGAGGCACTGGAAAAGATAGAAAGCATGAGCTATGATGTGATATTTATGGACCATATGATGCCGGAAATGGACGGAATTGAAACGCTGCATCGGATTCGTCAGAAGCAGGGGAATTATTTCAAGAAAATTCCGATTGTTGCCGTGACGGCCAATGCGGTCGGCGGTATGCGTGAAGTATTTTTAGAGGAAGGATTTCAGGATTTTATAGCAAAGCCAATTGAAGTGTCCGTGCTGGAGCGTGTATTAAGACGGGTTTTGCCGCAGGAAAAGTTAATTTTCGTGCAGGATGACGAAAGGAATGCTCAGGAAAATATTCCGAAGGAGAAGAGCAGTATGCCGGCGGAGAAAGCAGATACACAGACCCCGCAGGAACAGCCAAAGACCGTACAGCGTGATACGGATTTGGCGCCGGAAAGTTTTGACGAACAGGCCGGAATAAGATATTGCGGCACATTGGAAGGCTATATTGAGGTTTTACAGCTGGTACTTGCAACCGGGCAGGGGGAGAGGGACAAAATTACGCAGTTTTATGAGAAGAAAGACTGGAAAAACTATACGACGCTTGTTCATGCTCTGAAAAGTACAATGCTCAGCATCGGAGTAGAGAAACTCTCCGGTATGGCAAAGGAGCTGGAGCTTGCAGGCAAGCGTGGAGATGAGGAGTTTATTTTGCAGAATCACGACGCAATGATGCTTGAATATGCGCGGATTTTAGGATTACTTAAAGAGAGCAGAACGGTTTGTCCTCAGTCGGAGCAGGAAGTTCCGGAAGATTTAGAAGCGCTTTCGGAGGAAGAATTAGACAAGATTGCACTGGAATTTGAGGATGCGGCGTTTGCGTTTGAACATGACCGGATGGCCGAGATTGCGGAACGGTTATCAAAATGCAGTTTTGAAGGCCGTTCCTTAAAGGAATTGACAGATCCGGTCAGACACAAGATACAGATGTCAGACTATCTGTCTGCATCGGAGGTTGTATCAAGGCTGAAGGATACGGTTACAAAGGGTTCCTATTGATTTAAGGGCCGGTAAAACGGCGGAATGTGAGGACAAGATGCTTGAAAAAATAAGAAAGATACTATATAAAGGAGTAACGGATATGAAGGAACGGTTGTTCCGTCTGGTATTACTTGTGGCTTTTGTTGTGTCCATCATTGCCATTGTGGCCGGATTTGCGTTGAATGACCCTATAATTAATGCGGTTCCCATTTTTGCGATGCTTGTTACCGTACTGATTGCAATGGTAGCGACATTCAAGTATCATAAAGTGGAATTTGCATCCGTGGTTTTTCTTATAGTTGTAATCTGCGTTATATTTCCCTTTGTGTTTTTTTCCAGCGGCGGCATTGACGGCGGTGCCACTGTATGGTTTGTACTTGGCCTTTTATATATTTTTATGATGTTCCGTGGGATAAAGCTGTTTGTTTCTCTTATGTTAGCGGTTGTGACGGATGTGGCTACCTATGTGCTTGCCTATTATAATCCCCAGCTTATCGCAGCCCTTGGCTCAAAGACGGATATCTATTATGATTCCCTGTTTGCGGTTATAAGCGTGGGAATAGCAGTGGGATTTATTATGAGCCTTCAGATTCAATCGTATGAAAAGGAACGGGAACGGACTCTGGAGCAAAAAGACGAGATTGAAAAGATAAGTAAATCCAAAGAAGCCTTTTTTGCAAATATGAGCCATGAAATCCGTACCCCGATTAATACAATTATCGGATTAAATGAGATGATACTGCGTGAGGATATTTCCGACGAGGTGGCAGAGGATGCGCTTAAAGTGAAAAATGCCAGTAAGATATTGTTGACGCTGATTAATGATATCTTGGATTTTTCCCAAATTGAAAGTGACCGTATGACGATTGTTCCGGGAGCCTACCATCTCAAAGAACTGTTTGATGATGTGGTAGGAATGCTGCAGGTGCGTATGAGCGAGAAAGGGCTGGACTTTTACGTTAATATTGACAGTGACATCCCAAGCGTGCTGATGGGAGATGAAATACGTATTAAGCAGGTTTTAATTAATATTTTGACGAACGCGGCAAAATATACGCCGAAGGGCTCCGTTACCCTTGATGTACAGGGTGAGCTGACAAAGGAAGGTAAGGAGCGCCTGACGATTTCCGTTACCGATACCGGTATCGGTATTAAAAAAGAGGATTTGGAATCACTATATGATTATTTTAAGAGAATTGACAGGGAGAGTAACCGTAAAATAGAGGGAAGCGGGCTGGGGCTTGCAATCACAAAGCAGTTAGTCAGCCTGATGGGGGGAACAATAACGGTTGACAGTATTTACAGAAAAGGTTCGGTATTCACGGTAACTTTGGAACAGCCGGTGGTGGATGCCAAGCCTATCGGCAATATAAGTTATCTGCGCAATCTGCAGGCAAAAGACCGTGAGCATTATAAGCAAAGTTTTGAGGCGCCTATGGCAAAAATTCTTGTTGTGGATGACAATGAGACAAACCTGATGGTAATCAGCAAACTTCTGCGTGCGACCAAAGTACAGGTTGATACCGCAAAAAGCGGAGAAGAATGTCTGGAGATGATAAAGAAAAAGGTATATCATGTTATTCTTATGGATAGTATGATGTCAGGTATGGACGGACAGGAGACATTAAAGGCAATCCGCCGTCAGGAAAGCATAGGCCGCCAGATACCGGTTATTGTGGTGACAGCCAATGCTTTGGCCAGTGACAAACAAAAGTATCTGGAAGCCGGTTTTAACGGGTATCTGTCCAAACCGGTGGACGGCAGTTTAATGGAAGCGGAAATTCTGAAATTCCTGCCGGACGGTCTTATCGAATACCGGATAGATGCAAAGGAATACAATACAGCGACCGTACAGGGCTCGGTATTGCGGCGGAAGAGGAAAAAAATACAGATTTCTACGGATAGTGTCAGTGACCTGACCAAAGAATATATAGAGCAGTATGATTTGAAAATGATATATCCGTACATAGAAACGGAAAAAGGAATTTTTCGTGATACGATAGAAATCGATTCGGATAATTTATCACGCCATCTCTCCAAACCTGAAAGCAGGGCGATTGCCGTCAGCGCATCAGTAGAAGAATATGAAGCGTTTTACGCGGAAGCATTGGTAGAGGCGGAAGAACTGATACATATTTCCATGGCTTCGGGGGCCGGTAATAGTTTCCATACCGCGGCTCAGGCGGCTGTGGGATTTGATCATGTGCATGTTATTGATGCGGGGCATATCTCCTGCGGAGAGGGGCTTTTGGTATTGGCCGCGAGCCGCCTTCTCAGTAACGGCTGCAATCAGGTGGATGAACTGTGCAATGAACTGGAGAGACTAAAAAAGCAGATTGAAACTACGTTTATTATTCCAAACATACAAAGTTTTTATGACAGCGGTCACACGGGCCGGCTCGCGAAAATATTTACTGAAATTCTGAGTCTGCATCCTATTGCGCGGATGCGCCAGAATGATGTGAAAATAAGAGGCTTTTGCATCGGTAATCTGGATAGAGCGAAAAAACGCTTCGTCCGCAGGCTGCTGCGCAGAAAAAACAGGATTGATAAAAGAGTTGTATTTGTTACCCATGCGAGCTGTACCGTAAAACAGCAGCAGGAGCTTGTTGACGAAATTTTGAAGTATATTCCGTTTGAGAAAGTAATTCTGGAAAGGGCGTCCGCATCCTGTTCCAGTAACGGCGGCCTCGGCACGATGGGAGTTGCTTATCTTACGAAGGTGAACGGTAAGGAGTATAGTAAGATTTAGATTTCTGCTGCTTATGTTAGTCAATCACGATTTAGTAAATCATAATTGACTAAAAAAAGAAAGCTTCCCGCAGGTCGATTTATGTTATTGATGATAATATGTTCCGGTTTTGTCGGATTATATGGGAAAGATATTTGAAGAAATCTGCAGGCAGTATCTTTGGAAATTGCTGTTATCCGGAAAGTCTTCGATTGAATTTACGGAATTGGGCCGCTGGTGGGGGAGCAATCCGATTGAAAGAAAGCAGACAGAAATTGACATCATAGGCGAGCAGGATAAGGACACGGCTCTGTTTGGCGAATGTAAATGGACCAATGAGAAGGTTGACAGGGGGTTTTAGAAACGCTGGTGAAACGGTATTGCCATAAAAACACTTGAATTGCTCGTTCAGGATGCCAAGGACAGAGGTATTAGTTCCATATCACTTGAAGCTACGGATATGGGCAGACCGCTTTATGAAAAGTACGGATTTGTTCCAATGCAATCTGAGATGGAACTGCCGGAGAGATGATGCGGTATACTGTTTTGTGAATAAGGGAACAGAAGTCTGCATATGACAGTAAAGAAAGGAATGCTCACTGCATGATCAAATGGTTGTTTTTTGATTTGGGTTCTACACTAATTGATGAGCGTGAATGCACGGAATATCGGACGCAGGAACTGTTAAAGCAAAAGAATTCGCCCGGAAGAGATGTTTTAGAGGCGCATATGAAGATGTATGCGGCAATGAATCGTTTACCTTATATAGATACGGCGAAAGAATTTGGTTTAGAAACGGTAAAATGGCCAAAACATCTTGAGAGATTATACGATAAAGTTCCGTCTATACTGGAAAAACTTCGTAAAAAATATCAGATGGGGATCATTGCAAATCAGAGTCTGGGAACGGAAAACCGTTTAATCAAATTTGGGATCCGACACTTTTTTGATGTAGTGATTGCTTCCGCAGAAGCAGGTATAGAAAAACCGGACCCGGCCATATTTCAAATGGCTCTGCGGGACGCGTGCTGTAATCCCGAAGAAGCCTATATGATTGGAGACCGGTTGGACAATGATATTGCACCTGCTGCACAGATAGGAATGCATACGATCTGGGTTCGGCAGGGAGCGTTTGCGGCCGGCAATATTGCGCTGATTGGCCATGAGCCTGATGTTATAGTAGACGATATTGAGAATATTTTGGAGTATTTATAAGTTCAATGACAGGTTTTGCGGTTTTTAATCGCAAAACCTGTTGATTTCATTATTCTAACGGATTGTAAGTCTGTTACTTTCAATAAGCCTTCAATAAAGAAAAAAATTTTAACATATTTGTAGAAATTTCTCTTAATATATGTTATAATTTAAATCTATAAAGCAGTGTTTCGGAGTCGTAGTACGGATAAATAGATCAACCCAAAACAAGGAGGGCGGATAATTATGAAAGAAAGGAAAATACTTTACAATATCGGCAGGATGGTTCCTTTGACAGGAGCGCAGGAGCCGGAGGCTGTGCAAATTCAGCAGCGGCTGAATGCAGGCCGGACAGAATTTAACCAGCTGGTGCAGGGAGTGTTTACTTCCGTAATGAAGATTAGTGCTCTTGACCTGTCTCTGCATGACTGTACGGAAAGGATCACTGACATCAGCGGCAGTGTACATAATGTGATGGGAAGGGTGGTGGAAGCCTCCCATGAAGTAGAGGAAAATATGGCAGAAGTGGTCTCGGCTCATGAGAACTTTACGCAAAATACGATTCGTATTTCAGAGGCGGCCATGGAGATGAACGGGCAGATGAGCACCAGTACGGCAGAACTTCATGAGATTGTAGAAAAGTCGGAAGATACTATCCGCAATTCCAATGACATGAAGCAGGATATGGAGCAGTTGATGAGTGTACTGAGCAGTATGAACGAGGTCATCAGCGGTATTAACGCTATCTCTGCGCAGACGAACATGCTGGCCCTGAATGCTTCCATCGAGGCGGCCAGAGCGGGAGAATCAGGGAAAGGTTTCGCCGTTGTGGCACAGCAGATCAGGGAACTGGCGGACGAGACCAAGCAGTTGACATCAGATATGGACGGATTGGTGGCTCGGATTGGCGAAGCCTCCAAAAAGAGCAGTCAGAGTTTGGATAAAACTGTGGTTAAATTGAGCGAGATGCAGGAAAATTTAGACAAGGTTATGAAGATTAATCAGTCTAATGAGAAAAATATTACGGAGATTGCCGAAAACGTGACTACAATCGCGGCTTCCGGAGAAGAAATTTTCAGTGCGGTGACGAATGTGCAGAATCAGATGAGTGAACTCAGCGAAAACTGTGTGCAGCTGGAGCAGCAGGTAGATGCTATGGGCCGCGTATCCAAAGATTTGCAGATCAGCGCATCTCCGGTACATGAGGTGGAAAAGGAGTTGGACAATACGGCAAAGAAGATGGGAGCCATGGTAAATGATGTGTTCTATATGCTGGATAATCAGGTTTTCTTAAATGCAGTGCAAAACGCGGTAGGAGCTCATCAGAAATGGCTGAATACTTTGGAAAATATGGTGGCGGAAC
>JAFLSZ010000046.1 GCA_022510665.1 Lachnospiraceae bacterium | reverse complement strand
GAGATGATTTTCGGATCATCTCCCTTTTGGCTGTTGTATTGGATTCCTTTGTTTTTGGCTTTACGCCATTTTTACGCCATTTTGGCGTTGACCTTTGTGGGCTTATATGGAGATATATGGAAATCGCAAATCCTGCATAACCGCATTCCATCGGGTTTTATGGGCTTTTATGGATTTACGGGGGCTTATGAAATCTCGGCACCGTATTCCAGCTCCTAATTTCATTTCTTCTTTTTGACCTCTATGCCTTCTTCTTTCCTTCGCTCTTCTTTTCTGCCTTTTTCTCGACCTTCTTTTCTTCCTTCTTCTCCTCTTTCTTTTCTTCTTTTTTTTCTTCCTTCTTTTTCGACTTTTCCGCCTTTTCTTCTTTGCCTTTTTCCGCAGGCTGCGCTTCGCGCGGGGCAAACTCTTTATCGATTATCTGCTCAATCAGCTGTTTTTTCATGTAAACGTCGAAGCTTAACAGACAAATCAGGGAAAGCTTCCGTAAAAACGCCTGCTGCTCCTCGTCCTTTACGTCCGTATAGATTCCCTGTACCGCCTTCCACTTTCTTGCCACATCTTTGGCAGCCACATCCGACTGGGCCTTCTGAACGGAAAAGATTTCTTCGTAGACCCTCTCAAACGGCACCTCTCCCGCACCGCCGAAAAACATCTCGTTGAAAGGCTTTAATACTGCCTGAATATCCGTAATGGACAGCACGCCCTTTAAATAGTAAATTAAAATCAAAAGATACATATGGTCCTTTGAATATTTCTTTTTGTTTGGCGGAGGCAGAAGCTCATTTTTCGTATAGTTATTAATCATCGTCTTCGTCAAAAGTTTATCTTCGCTGTAACGCTTTGAGGCCTCCAAATGAAAGTCCATAAAAGTCGTTACCTGATCCATATATAAATCAATGTTCGGCAGCTCGTCCGGCTTCACATATGAAATAGCTTTCAGTCTGTCAAGCAATTCACGCAGTTCTTCACTATCTTCCCAGGCCATACTGCGCCCCCTTTCCTTCCTTTGCTGAAAAAACATCTCCCGAAACTATTTCCCTATATACATTTCTCATTATTATATTATATAGTATCCGAAACCACGTTGCAAGTACTTTCTTGCTCGAGTCTCTGCATTTTTTAGACTCTTTAAAAAGTATACAAACTGCGTAAACTCAAGCTTTCTTTTTTTTACCGTCTGTGCTATACTATTCCATAAATGTGTTTACTGTATAAAACATAGGAAAAGAGGCTGTTATGAGTATTTACGATACATTAAATCCGATGCAGCGGGAAGCTGTTTTTTTTGACCGCGGTCCGCTCCTTATTCTGGCCGGCGCCGGCTCCGGAAAAACCAGAGTTCTGACCCACCGCATAGCTTATTTAATCGAAGAACAGGGTGTCAGCCCCTTCCAGATTCTTGCGATTACCTTTACCAATAAAGCGGCAAAGGAAATGCGGGAACGTGTGGATAAAATTGTAAGCTACGGTGCGGAAAATATCTGGGTCAGCACCTTTCACTCTACCTGCGTGCGTATTCTGCGCCGGTTTATTGAGTCGCTCGGCTACGGCAGAAATTTTACCATTTATGACGCGGACGACCAAAAGACCTTAATCCGCGACATTTGCAAATCGCTCAACATTGATACCAAACAGGTCAAGGAGCGTACTTTTCTTTCCGTGATTTCTTCCGCCAAGGACGAGCTGATTTCTCCGGAAGAATACGCCACGAAAGCAGCCGCGGATTTTTCCAAGCGCAATTTTTCCAGAGTCTATACCGAGTACCAGAAGCGTTTAAAGGCAAGCAACGCTCTTGATTTTGACGACCTGATTTTTAAAACCGTAGAACTGTTTCAAACCAATCCGGACGTATTGGACTACTACCGTCGCCGCTTCCGCTACATTATGGTAGACGAATATCAGGACACCAATACGGCGCAGTTTCACCTGATTTCCCTTCTTGCTTCCCATCTGACCGAGGACGGAGACACGGAGCAGAACTTATGCGTGGTAGGAGACGACGACCAGTCCATTTATAAGTTCCGGGGCGCTAATATCCAAAACATCCTGAACTTTGAAAAGGTCTACCCGAACGCGCATGTGATTCGGCTGGAACAAAACTACCGCTCCACTTCTAATATCCTGTCTACGGCAAACGAAGTCATCCGCCATAACCTTGGCAGAAAGGATAAGTCCCTTTGGACGGAAAACGAGGAAGGTTCTCCGGTATTCTTTACCCAGTACCCGACCGACTATGCAGAAGCCGAAGGCGTCGCCCAAAGTATCCGGGAATGTGTGGACGAAAAAGGCGCCGATTTTAAAGATTTTGCGATTCTATACCGTACTAACGCGCAGTCCCGCGTATTTGAAGAAAAGCTCATTGCGAGAAACCTCCCTTACCGGGTCATCGGAAGCATCAACTTCTATCAGCGTAAGGAAATCAAGGACCTGCTCGCTTACTTAAAAACCATTGACAACGCCTTAGACGACCTGGCGGTTAAGCGTATTATCAACGTCCCTAAGCGCGGTATCGGCCTAACCACCATAGACCGCATTGACGAGTACGCCGCCGAACACGGTCTGACCTTTTACGAAGCGCTCCGCCGTGCCGAGTTTATCCCTTCGGTTTCCCGTGCCTGCGGAAAGCTCATCTCTTTCGTTGCCTTTATTGAGGCGCTTAGGAGTAAACCGATTTCCTCCGAGTATACCATAAAAGACCTGATGGAAGAAATCATGGAAAATACCGGACTTACGGAAGAAATCAAAAGTGCCGCCGCGGACGAAGAAGAAGCCGAAGAACGTCTGGCAAACGTAGACGAACTGATAAGTAAAGCGGTTCTTTATGAACAGGATACGGACGAGCCGACCCTCAGCGGCTTTTTGGAAGAAGTCGCGCTCGTAGCGGATATCGATACCTTAGACGCCTCCACGGACGTTATCGTTTTAATGACGCTGCACGCCGCCAAAGGCCTAGAGTTTCCGTATGTCTACTTATGCGGCATGGAAGACGGACTTTTTCCAAGCTACGCCTCCATCAACTCGGATAATCCGCAGGAAGAAATCGAAGAAGAACGAAGGCTCTGTTATGTAGGCATTACCCGTGCCAAGAAAGAGCTTCATTTAAGCGCCGCCTCCGCAAGGATGGCGCGGGGTGAAACCCAGTACAATCCGGTTTCCCGTTTTATCAAAGAAATTCCGCGCTATCTCTTAAAAATGGAACAGGCAGGCAGCAGCAGCACATTCCGGAACAGCGGCGCATTCCCGGACAGCCCGATAAAAAACGGCTCCGGTGCCAGCATAACGCTTCCGCGAAAAAATCTTTCCTATGGCGGAAATTCCCGCGGTTTAGACTTTGAAAAGCCGAAACCGCGCCCGTCCTCCACCCCTTACGCAGGTACTTTATCCGCACCCGCAAAGAATTTCGGTACAGGCCCGCTTGCCTCTCTGGATTACGCGGTAGGCGACAGCGTTCGACACGCCAAATTCGGCGTCGGTACCGTAACCAATATCGTAAGCGGCGGCAGAGACTACGAAGTGACGGTTTCGTTTGAGAACCACGGCGTAAAAAAACTGCTTGCAGGGTTCGCCAACTTAAAAAAGTGCTGATTTTAGAAAATTTTTCTAGTAATTTTTAAAAACCTATGGTATACTCTATATAGACAATAAAATAAAGAGTTCCAAAGACAGTTATCACATACTGCTCTATTATAACAGGAAAGGAAGGAGACTATTATGAATTGCTGTACCAGAAAAAAATTAGAAGAATTAATCTCCAGTAACGCAAAGCTTGCAGAACTGCTTCATTTAAAGAAGGAGGAACCGGAAGAGGAAAAGAAAAATACCGCCCTTTATGTCTTTGCCATTATCGGCGCAATCGCAGCGATTGCCGCAATTGCTTATGCCGTATACCGCTATATGAGACCGGTTTATATCGATGATGGCGAATTAGAGGATGAGTTTGAAGATTTCACCGAAGATGACTATGTTCCGAACATGGACTCCGATGCAGAACCTGAGGAATAGTCTTCTCTCTTTCTTTCATATTCTCAAAATCAACTGCAGAGTAAAGGAAGTCTTTCTTTGGCGGTCGTATGCCGTCCCAAAGTCGGACTTCCTTTTTGTATCACAGAAAGTTGCTTTAAAAAATTCCGTAGACAGCGTACAATCTACGGAATATAAAAAGTATACAAAATGCGAAAACTCAAGCAAAAAAACTCTTGCATTTTTCCGGATTTCTGATACAATCAGTTTTGTGTGTGATTTTGGTGTAACAAAACCAAAGTACCGACATACACCAGACTAAAACGAAAACGCGAGGTTTTTCCCATGAGAACGATTCCGCTGCACGGCAGACACCCATTACATAGCAATCATAAATCTATAACCGGTCTGTTAAAAGAATACTTTTTTACTCCGGCTGCGCTGGTGTTCAAACACCAGACGGTACTTTGCATTGCCGTCCTCGCTATGGCGGCTACCTGTATGCTTGTGCCGTTTGATAAAACATATCTGACCTATTTTAACCTGCGGACACTGGCAACCCTTTTCTGCACTCTCGCGGTTGTTTCCGCTTTTTCCCATATTCATCTGTTTGAAGTCATCAGTAAAACAATTGTTCTCAAACTCCATACGCTGCGCAACGCGACACTTGGACTTGTACTTATCACCTTTTTCGGCTCCATGCTTTTGGCAAACGACATGGCGCTTTTGACTTTTCTGCCTTTGGGCTGCTTTGTATTGACAAGTACCAACAATAAACAGGCAATGGCGTTTGTGTTCATTATGCAAAACATCGCGGCAAATTTGGGCGGCATGGTAACGCCGTTCGGAAACCCGCAGAACCTCTATCTGTATTCTTACTTTCACATTGATACCGTAGAGTTTGTGCGGATTATGCTGCCGTCTTTTCTGACTGCCACTCTTCTGATTTTAGCGGTCTGCCTTTTTGTAAAACCGACGCCGCTTACCTTAAAAGATGATACCGAATACCGGCTGCCGAAAAAAAGAACGGCTGTTTACTCCGTTCTCTTTGTGTGCAGTATTTTAATCGTATTCCGCGTGATTCCGTACCTTTGGGGTACGCTTGCAATCACACTGCTTCTTCTTTTTCTCGACAAGAAAGCAATCCGGGAGGTCAACTACCCGCTCCTTGCTACTTTCTGTGCCTTTTTCGTATTCAGCGGAAACCTGGCAAGAATCCCTGCGGTAAGCAGCTTCTTTTCGGCGCTTCTGCCGAAAAACACTCTGCTGTTTGGTATTCTTTCCTGCCAGTTTATCAGCAATGTGCCGAGCGCCGTACTGCTCTCCCACTTTACGCCGGACTATGCGTCTCTGCTTCCTGCGGTCAATATCGGCGGTCTTGGTACGTTAATCGCTTCTCTTGCAAGCCTGATTACCTTCTCCGAATATAAAAAGCACAACCCGGAAAAGGGAAAACAATACTTTCTTTTGTTTACCGCAATAAACGCAGGCTTTTTAATCCTGCTCTTTACGGTACAAAGTCTGGTCGCGGGCTGATATTTCCCGCCCACTCAAAAAACCGCTCCAGTTCGCTTTCCCCAAACACCGTGATTCCGTTCTTTTTTAAAAGTTCCGCACAAACGCCGTCCCCGAAAACTCGGACGCCTTGAAATGTGCCGTCATATACAACATTACTGCCGCAGGACGGCGATCGCTCTTTTAAAATTGCCGCTTTGCAGTCATAGAGTTTTGCGAGGCGCAGCACTTCTTGCGCGCCGTTTACAAAAGATTCGGTCCGGTCGGCGCCGGTTTTATCCAGTACCTTGCCGCCGCTTTGTTCCGAAGGCATCCGCGGCGTCGGCAGCCCGCCGAGCTGCTCCGGGCAGACCGGTATCAGGGTAAGCCCTTTCTTTTGCAGAAGCGAAAGCACGCCCGCGTCTTCCTTCCGTTCTCCGTTATACCGGCAATATGTTCCCAAAAGACACATACTTACAAGCACATTCATTTTTCCGCTCAGCTCCTCTCCTCCGGCATTTTCCGTCCCCGCTCTTCCCGTATCGTCCGGATATACCGGAATAAAAAGGCACAGACTGCAAGAATAAAGCAAATCAAAGCCTCTGCCATGGCGACATACGCCTGTCTTTCTTCCTGTATGCCGTCTTCCGCCATTGACGTCAAACCGGAGGTCATTACCCCGGAGGAAAATCCCGCCCATATGGACATTCCCAAAAGAAGATAACGGTAAGATAACAGGCAGATTGGAATCAGGAAAGCAAAAAAGAACGCCAAAATACTGAAAATCTCTACAAAAAAGTAGAAAATCCTGTATTGCTTCCCCGCAATCAATAATGCCGGAAGCTGCATAACTGCGGAAAACAGCACCATTCCGAGCAGTAAAATTCCCCACGCAATCAGACGAATCTGAAGAAAAATCCGCTTACTTTCCCCCAGCGTAAGCACTGCCTGCTCCGTCGTTACAATCCATTTTTTCCGGCCCCAACGTCTCCCTGTCGGAAAAAAATACATCGGAAGCAAAAAAGAAATAATCGTAATATTTCCGAGTATTGTACAAAACACGAGACCGGACGGACCCATAAGTCCCGTAAAAATCAAAAAAATCATATAAAAGAATAAGAGCCCGAACCCCATGAAGAGATTCCCGCGATTTTTTTTATAAATCTCCCATTCGGCTTTCATGTACCGTTTCAAGATTTCCCCTCCTTGCAAAGTTTAACCATCAGCTGTTTTAAAGAAAGTCGTCCGCCGTTTTCACATGCCAGCGTTTCCCAAAGTTCTTCCTTTGACTTGTAAAACAAAAGTTTCCCTTTCTCTAACATGGCAACATAGTCTGCTGCCTTATCCAAATCCTCCGTGATATGCGTCGAAAAAATAATTCCCATCCTTTCTTCCAGCAGTTCCGTCTGTAAGATATACAAAAACTCCCGGCGCATTACCGGGTCAAGACCGCCCGTCGGTTCATCCAGCAAAAGAAGTTCCGGTTTATGCGCCAGTGCAAAGGCCAGCTGCGCTTTGGTTGTCTCCCCCTTGGAAAGCTCTCCGGCAATCTTTTCCGTTCCTATCTCAAAACGGCCGAGAAACTCAAGATAACGTACCTCATCAAATACCGGATATAACTGTCCTAACACTCTGCCGTTTTCCCGCAGTGTCTCTCTCTGCAAAAAGACAAAATCTTCCCCTACATAGCCCACTGCCTGTTTTGCCTCGAACGCATGACTTGCAACATTATATCCCGCAATCTCCATCGAACCTTTTTTCCGAGGAATGCTCTGCAGCAAAATACGGAGCAGTGTGGACTTTCCGGCTCCGTTCCGTCCGATTAACCCTAACATATAACCGCGTTCTAACGTAAACGAAATGTCTTCCAGCACAAACTTTCCTTCTCCGAAATGAAAGAACGACGTTCCTACGCCCTGTATTTTTAACGCCGGCTTTTGCAGGCGAACTTCTTCTTTTTTGGTATCCTCAGACATGCTTTCCATCTGTGCTTTCTCCCGCAAAATACTACCTCCTGTCACTCCTTATTCCGAATCCAGCAGCACTTCCACCATTTCTAAAATGTCGTTCCGCTCCATTCCCGCTTCCCTGCACTCTTTTATACTTTCCAGCATATGCCGCTCCGCCATCGCCAGCTTCTTTTCACGAAGCAAATCCGTATTCTGTTCGCAGACATAAAACCCCTTCCCGGATACGGAATAAATCAACCCTTCTTTTTCCAGTTCCTCATAAGCGCGCTTTGTTGTAATAACGCTGATCTGCAAATCCCTTGCCAGCGCGCGGATGGACGGAAGCATATCGCCCTGTTTGAGTTCTCCCGTCACAATCGCGGTTTTAATCTGCCCGATAATCTGCTCATAAATAGGCAGGGCAGATTGTCCCGAAATCACAAATTGCATCCGTATCCCTCCTTTCCGCTGCTT
This sequence comes from Lachnospiraceae bacterium, assembly GCA_022510665.1. Lineage (GTDB taxonomy): Bacteria > Bacillota > Clostridia > Lachnospirales > Lachnospiraceae > SIG307. Next base: position 13,228 of record JAFLSZ010000046.1, on the reverse strand, counting down.
TCCGTTTTATAAAGTTCCTTTATGACACCCCTCCATACAATGGTAAGCACTCCCGCAGCACAGATATACGACAGAACCGAACCTGCTGCAATTACGGCTTCCGAAGCCGACAGCAGCATCATAGCCCCGCCTGCACAGGCCTGTAACACTACTACAAGCATACATACGACTATAACCGTGTTCTCCGCGATTCGGCACCTTCTGTCCCGCAGTTCTTCTTTCGTCATTTCTTCTTTTTTCTTCTTTTTTACATCTTTTCTGTATTCCTCCCGGATTTCCTCCACAGAATTTCTCTCAAAATACCATCCTCTGGTACTGTAAAACCAGATACTCTTCTTTGGTGAAACCAGTGAGGAAACCACAGAACCGCTCATAACAATGATAAACGGCAGCGTACAGAGGAAAAACCATTTTAACCACAAATAATACGGATATCCGGTAAGAAAAGACGCAGCTCCGCCAATCAAAAAAAACGCCGCAATCAGGTAAAACAAGTAGACACACGCATACATAAAAAAGTAGTTTTTCCGCTCTTTCCTTGAAAAAGGCAGCAAATATAACAGCTTTCCCATCCGGGGCGGAAACAAAAATATCAGCCACATAGCGCCGATTCCCTGAAACGCCAGAGGTTTCGCGATATTCTCTTTCGTTGTCCATGCATCAATAATCAGATACGCGACGGTAAACAATACGCCGATTCCCCGAAGTCCCCAAAGCTCTCTTTTCAAACGGAACAGCCCTTCTCCGACCAAAAACAAGAATTCGTTTCCGATTGTCTTTCCCCGTTTCATGGCGTCACCGTCCCTTTCCTGATGATTCCCTGCTTAACATAGTACATAATATCTTCTATTCCCGGACGCACACACTCCAGAGCAAGCCGTACCGGGTCACCGTCATTTAAAATCAGCCCTTCCGCCGTATACTCCGAAAGCCTTGTCCCCAGAATCCTGCTTTTCATATAAGAAAACAGCTCGTACCTGCCCCGTACCAGCAAAAAACGGTCCAGTAACTCCTCCGTGCTGCATGATACTATCTGCTCTCCCTGATGCAGCAGTACCGTATAATCCGCCTGCGTTTCCAGTTCCGACACCAAATGAGAAGAAAGCAGAATCCCACAGTTCTCCTCCGCCAGCGTTTCTCTTAACACTTCCATAAATTCTTCCCGAAACACCGGGTCAAACGCCGCTGCCGGCTCGTCCATAATCAAAAACTCCGCGCCGTGGGACAGGGCAAACGCTAACTGAAACTTCATTTTCATACCTTTGGAAAGCTTGTAAACGCTCCGCTTCTTCGGCACCTCAAACCGTTCCAAAAGCTTTGCGTAACACTTTTCATCCCAATTCCGATAATAATGCCCGTACATCTCGCCTGTAGCCTGTGCGGATAATCCCTCATCAAACGGTGATTCCTCAAACACAAACCCCATACACTCTTTCGCTTCCCGCTCATTCTCCCGCATAGAATATCCGCCGATGAATACCTCTGCTTCCTCCGGCAACGGCAGAAGACCCGAAATTGCCGAAAGAAGCGTGGTTTTTCCCGCGCCGTTTACGCCAAGCAAGGCAGTCAGATAGCCTGCTTCTACCTTAAACTCAATCTCCTTTAAAGCAAATCCGTCCCGCTGCAAACGCGGTATCTTTACCTCCAAAACCGTTCCCATAGGCTTACTCCTTTTATAGCTCGTCAATCACGTTCTGTATATGTTATTATATACAGTATATACACAGCTATGCTATTTGTCAAGTAGATAATGAAAAGAAATCAAAACAGCAAAAAAAGGGGGTCTAAACCCGATATCAAAGTTTAGAACCCCTTTTATTTTACATCGTCATATCAAAATGCGGTCTTTCCTGCTTTTTATCGCTTTTCTCTCTGCCGGACTCCCCTTTTCCCTCTGCTCGTTCCGCAAAGAGCTGTTTAAGCTTTTCGGTAAGTTCTTCTATGGTGTTGGCAGAAACTTTAAACAGATTCCCTAAGGCTCCTTCTTTTCCCTTCTCTTTTTCTGCCTTGTCCTTTTGCTCGGCTCGTTTTCGTTCCGTTTTTTCCGCACGCGCCTTATCTTCTGCCTTTCTTGCTTTCTGTTCATCCATCAAAGCCTTCTGGTTTCTTTCGGTCTGCTTGGTAAGCTCCACGAAATAGCTTACAACACCGTCCTTGTCCACGGTGACTCCCATGCGCTTTACTTGCTTTGCGTCCTCGCCCAAGTCTTCCTTTAACTTATCGAACTGCTCACCCGCGGTATCAATAATGTTCACATACTTTTCCTTTACCGCGTCATCCGCCGCCATTTCTTCCAAAGTGTGCGGGTCGATTACACAGCTGTACTGCTTGGTTGACTGATTATGATAATACTGCGCTTCTTCATCGCTCGAAAACTCCGCTACAAAAAAGTCAATATTACCGTACTTTTCTTTTAACTGCGCAAGGAGATTCTTTGCCGCCTCACTTAACTCCACTTCATTTTCGGCCTTTTTGTTCTTTTCCATTTGAAGACCGCCCGCCTTTTTCTGATACTCTTTCATGGCGTCGTGCCCCATGCGCTTTGCCTTATCCGACATTTCATACTTTGCGGCAGCCTCACCGCCCGGACGTTTCGGCTTTCCCGGAGCGCGCCGGTCAAGGACGTTTTTTCCGCCCATCATCTCCCTGAAATCTTTTCGAAATGCTCCAAATCCATGAACTCCGTTCATATGCAGACCTCCTTATCTGTTTGACAAAATCCGTTTTTTCCGTTTATGGCATCTCTGTAAAATCCCATAACATTTTTTACCTTTCTTATCATATCGGCAAAAAGCGGCGGAAACTTAACCGTCTCCGCCGCTTTTTTATCTCACCGTTTTATCCGCGTTCCGAATTCATGTATTCCTCTTTTAAAACCCCGTAACACAGCCTGTCATACTTCTCGCCGTTTAAATAAACCGCCTTTCTTTCCCGGCCTTCCAGCAAGAACCCGCAGCGCGCCAGCATACGCTGTGCCGCCGCGTTACATTCTAACGTATATGCCGTAATTCTTTCCATTCCTAAATAGCGGAACCCGTAATCCAGCATAAGCTGAATCGCTTCCCGCCCGTACCCTTTGGCACGGTTCTGAATCTTGGCGATTCCGACTCCTACGGAACACTTCCGGTTTATCCGGTCAATATCCTGCAGCGCCACATCACCTATCACGGTACCGTCGTTAAAAAAGATTCCCAGACGTACATTTTGATTTCCCTGCAGTTTTTGTATCTCGTCAAACCATTCATCCGCCTTTTCATCCGAATGGCCGATATTAAACTCCTCCGACGGATGTTCAAAATCGTACTCGAAATCGTTCCACAGCTTCTTGCAGTCTTTTCTTTCCAACATTGCCAAATAAATCTTTTCTCCCTGCAGCTTCATAGTTCTCATCCTCCTTCACTACAACATCTTTTCCCATAAAGTTACTCTTCCCGACTTACAATCACGTCCGCCGCCGTTGCACCGCTGGCCTTTAAGTAATCCTCTACTGCAAGCTTTAACTGCAGTCCCGGTCTTCCGCCGCTTACATACAGGTACGGGAGCGCTCTTACGGAAGCGTCGATGACAGTCGGAAACACCTTTTTCATGCCGATGGCGGTACAGCCGCCCCGCACATAGCCGGTCACCGGTGTCAAATCCTTTAACGGCAGAAGTTCCACCGCCTTTTCCCCAACCGCTTTCGCGGCCGCTTTTAAATCAAGTTCCGCTTCAATCGGAATTACAAACACATAATATGCCCTGCTTTTCGCCACGGTAACAAGTGTCTTGTATACGAACTCATGCGCAATCCCAAGCCGGTCTGCCGTGGTAATGCCGTCCACAAACTCGTCGCACTCGTATGACTGCATCTCATAGGAGATTTTAAGCGAATCCAGGATACGCATCGCGTTTGTCTTTCCTGTCTTTTCTTTGGACATATCCGCTCCTTTCGAATCTCTGCCGTCTTCCTGTAAACTCCGTCTTCTTTCCGGTCCGCGGCGGCACGTCTTATTTTACTTTTCCTGCAGCTCCGCCAACTGGCTCTCGTGGCGCAAAAAGAAGTCAAAACGCGGCGGCAGGAACTTGGTTGCCGTCCCCGGCGCTTCCAATACATCTTTCATGTCGGCAAACGCGTAATTCCAGTCGTATACCTTCTTTGAAAGTCCTACATATTCCCGCACCGTTTCACAGCCGGTCGGCGCAATCGGATGAAGCAAAAGCAGCGCGGTCTTAATTCCGTAGAAGCAGTCGGTCAGAAGCTTCGTGCGCAGAACTCCGCCGTCTTCTTCCTCCGCCTTTTTGATATTGTTCGCATAATGCTTGTTAAGCAGGCGGATATAATCATCCAGCACATAGGTAATGCGGTGGAAGTCATGGTTGTACATATGGCGCTCATACTCTAACACCGCTTCTTCGGATGCTTTTTTAATCTGTTCATCCACTTCTCCGAGCGGTATCACGGAATCGTTGTACTTCTGCACCGTGTACAGGCAGGAACGCACAATACGGTTAAATACGTTTGTCAGAAGATTTCCTTCTTTCAGTACCGGGTCAGCGCCCTCCCGCTCCGCCTCCGGCAGATAAATCTGAGGTTTAAAGCTGGAACTCTTTGTAGACAGCCCAAGACTTAAAAAGTGCATCCTAAGCTGCTCCGGCGTATAGTACGCCAAAAGCTCCTGTGCCATAGGCGGTTTAATGTCCGAACTGGAACTCGCTTTTTTGTCCATAAACAGGATGTGACGGTTTGCCACAATCTGCGGCAGCTTCGTATAATCAATCTTTACCGGCTCTCCTGCCTTTGTATCTGCGGCAGCAAACATCGCCATTTCCGCGATGCCGTAAAAGTAAATATTATCCTCGCCGATAAACTGATACACCTTCGCGTCGCCGCCCATCCACCAGTCTTTCCATTCCGCCGGGTCTTTTCCGCGTTCTTCCAGACACACCTTGGTAAAGGAAATCGGCGTCCACAAAGACTCCGGCCATACCCAAAAGGTCAGACCCTTTTCTCCTTCGCACTCCGGTACCGGAACGCCCCATTCAATATTGCCGGAGAGCCGAAACGGCACCAATGTCTTGCCGGTACGGTAGAACATATTACGCTCCGCGAGAATTTCCCGCGCTTTGTCGCGGTCATCCAGATTCGAAAATACATAGGTAACGGACGGTTTCTTCTCCTCGTCAACCGTCTCGTGAGGCGGAAACGCCGCCTCTAATTCCGCAAGTCCCGCCGCGTATGCCGCGTCAAACTCCTCCTTTTGCGGCACGCCGTCTCCCGCATAGGTCTTAGGGTTTGCCGCAATCTGTTTCTTTTGTACATAAATTATCGGTTTCTTTAAAAACTCCTCGATGGTATTTAAAATATATTTACGGGTATTCGTATTGACGCGGAGTTCGTTGATATACTCCTGCATCTCATCCGTAAAATTCTCCAGAGAAAAATACCAGTTCTTCACTTCAACAATCTCCGGCGTTTTCCCTGACAGCATACTCTTTGGCTCAATTAACTCCGACGGCATATATTGGTGGCCGAGCGCACATTCGTCGGCGTATGCTTTATCGGAACAGCAGCCTTCAATCGGGCACTTTCCTACTACCTGCCTGCCGTTTAAGAGTACCTTATGCTCCGGGTCGTAAAACTGCGGCGTAGACATCAGCTTTAACTGCCCCCGCTCATAAAGCGCGTCAAACAGCTCCTTGGAAGACTCTACATGAAACTCGCCGCCGCGATAGAGCGCCGACGCCCCGTAATAATCCGGGCTGATTTCATATTCCTCTAATGTCTTTTTCTGAATTTTGTGATTCCGCTCCACATAATCGTGAATTGTCATGGTTTCGGGAAGTACGCCTGCCTCCTGCTGCTTACGGAACCCCTCTAAAATCGGCGAACCGTAACAGTCGGTTCCCGACACAAAGATAACATTTTCCGCACCGATACGGTCACGCATAAAGCGCGCAAACGTATCCGCATGTACGAACATACCGCCGACATGACCGAAATGCAGTTCCTTATTTCCGTAAGGCATTCCCGCGGTGATAACCGCCCTTTTCGGAAACACCGGACGGCCTTCCGGTTTTCCGAACTCTTTTTCTTTTTCGCCCATAATACTGTCCCTTTCCGTTGCTTACTTCACAACAATATTGTAAAGTCTGCCCTTGACATAAAGTTCTTTTACGATATTTTTGCCGTTAATCAGCGCGGTAACGGTTTCGTCCGCGTGTACCTGCTCTTTTACCGACGCCTCGTCCGCTTCCGCGGCAACCATAAGCTTCGTCTTTACTTTGCCGTTTATCTGTACCGCGATTTCAACTTCATCTTCCTTAATAGCCGCCTCGTCATATACCGGCCATGCCTCAAAAGCGATTGTATCGTCATGCCCGAGCAGGCTCCAGATTTCCTCGCCCGCATGAGGACAAATACAGGAAAACATCTTAATAAAGCCCTCCGCGTATTCTCTCGGACACCGTTCCGCCTTATACACCGCATTGACAAAAATCATCATCTGGCTGATTGCGGTATTAAACGCAAGCGCGTCAAAATCAGACGTTACTTTCTTTACGGTCCGGTGATATACCTTCTTTAAACTTCCGTCATCCTCGTCTGTAATATTTGACGCATCCGTAAAGAAATTCCATACGCGGACGATAAAGCGTCTCGCTCCCTCAACACCCTGCTGGCTCCACGGTTTGGAAACTTCTAGCGGCCCCATGAACATTTCATACAGACGCAGGGTATCCGCACCGTAATCTCTAACAATATCGCTCGGATTTACTACAAACTCAGGGAAACGTTTTCCCATCTTAATCCCGTTGGCGCCTAAAATCATTCCCTGATGCACTAACTTCTTAAACGGCTCCTTTACCGGAGAAAGTCCTTTGTCGTACAAATAACGGTTCCAGATACGGGAGTACATTAAATGCCCTACCGTATGCTCCGGTCCGCCGATGTATAAGTCAACCGGCATCCAGTGCTTTAACAGCTCGTAATTTGCAAGCTCTTTGTCATTGTCCGGGTCGATGTAACGTAGGAAATACCAGCTGGAACCCGCACTGCCCGGCATCGTCGAAGTCTCACGGACTCCCTTTATGCCGTTTCTTTCATACTGCTTCCACTCAACGGCATTTTCCAACGGCGCCTTACCGTTCTTTCCCTTATAATCCGAAAGCTCCGGCAAAATCAACGGAAGCTCCTCATCGTCCAATACATGAATTGTTCCGTCCTCTTTATAAACTACAGGAACCGGCTCGCCCCAGTAACGCTGTCTCGCGAAAATCCACTCGCGGAAATGATAATTTACCTTTCTGCGTGCGACTCCCATTGCCTCTAACTTCTTCGTAATGGCTTCCTTCGCGTCTTCCACTACATAGCCCGTAAACTCCTCGGAGTTGATAAGCTTACAGCCCTTGCCGAGATACTCGCCCTTTTCAAACGCCTTCTCACTTACATCCGCGCCGTCGATTACCTGAATCATCGGGATATTGTGTACAACGGCATACTCAAAGTCACGCTGGTCGTGGGACGGAACCGCCATAACCGCGCCGGTGCCGTAATTTGCAAGCACGAAATCTCCGATAAAAAGCGGCACCTCTTTTTTATTTATCGGATTTATGGCATAAATGCCCTTTAAGCAGCAGCCGGACTTCGTCTTATTCAGTTCGGTACGGTCCATATCATTTTTCTTTAAAGTTTCGGCAATATATGCCTCCACCTCTTCTTTATTCTCAATACGCGGCATCAAATCCTTTACAATCTGTCCGTCCGGCGCAAGTACCATAAAAGTAATTCCGTAAACCGTTTCGATACAAGTCGTATAAATCGAAAAGCTTCCGCCGCCTACAATCTCAAAATCCACCTCAACACCCTCGGACTTACCGATCCAATGGCGCTGCATCTCCTTTGTGGACTCCGGCCAGTCGATTTCGTTTAAACCTTCCAGCAGCTTTTCCGCAAACGCCGGCTGGTCGATTACCCACTGCTTCATATTCTTTCTGACTACCGGATAACCGCCGCGCTCGGACTTTCCGTCAACTACCTCGTCGTTGGAAAGCACGGTGCCAAGCTCCTCACACCAGTTTACCGGCATATCGATATACTTTGCGTAGCCGTCCAAATATAACTGCTTAAAAATCCACTGGGTCCACTTATAAAACTTAGGGTCACTGGTTGCGAGCGTTTTCGTCCAGTCATAATCAAATCCCAGTTCCTTTAACTGCTTTGAAAAAGTCTTAATATTCTTCTCGGTAAAACCGTTCGGGTGATTACCGGTATTTACCGCATGCTGCTCCGCCGGCAGACCAAAAGAATCATATCCCATCGGATGCAGCACATTATACCCCTGCATACGCTTCATCCTCGAAACAATATCCGTAGCGGTATATCCCTCCGGATGCCCTGCGTGAAGGCCTACGCCCGAAGGATACGGAAACATATCCAGCGCGTAATACTTAGGTTTGCTGAAATCCCAGACGTCGGTTTTAAAAGTTTGATGTTCTTCCCAGTATTCCTGCCATTTCTTTTCAATCACACCGGGATTGTATGTCTTTTCCATACATGCTCCTTTCTTTTACAAAGCAATTTTTTATTCTTATGACAGAGCAGGGCGTTTTGCACGATTCTCTATAATGATATAAAAAAGCCTCCGTCCCCATAAAGAGACGAAAGGCCAATCTTCCGCGGTACCACTCTTATTCAGAAATCATGCCCTTCTCAGACAGAATCCCTGCGCTCTGCCATCCCGTAACGGAGATGAACCGCTGCCGCCTACCCAAAGCAGCCCCCTGCTCCTTCGGCGGCAAAGCTCCGAGGCGAGTTCCGTGAAATCATCTGCCGCCTCGCACCGACCGGCGGTTCTCTGAAAGCCTGACTGCATGTACTGCTCCTCATCTTAGCCGTTTCTACTTTCTATATACATTTTACTATATCAAATATTTTCCATTTGTCAAGAGTAAACTTCCCCAAGATATCAGAAGTATAGTATTTTGTTACTTCATTGTTCATTGTTTTACGTTTCTTCAGCTTATCAAATAAACCCATCGTGGCCTCCGTAATTTCGTATAACCTTTTTTCACAATTCATACTCTACCAGCAGTTTTGATTTCATTTTTTTTCGTATACATTTGCAAAATATCTTTTCCATCGCCTCGTACTCACATAGAAACGAGTCCTGACTTGCTTTCAGCATTTCTTCTTCGGAAATGCCCGCAAACGATATAATATAACCATTTTTTAATCATTGTCAATATATCATCTGTGATAACATCCCTTTATGCCAAAACCGATAAACCGCCTGAATCCCTTATCGATACCTCACCAGAAACATCCGCACTTTATAAGAAATATAGGTCAGCTTTTTCTCTCTCCTAAGCATCTCCCAAAGCTGCTCCCGCTCTTTTTTTACTCTCTCTAACATTTCTTCCTCTGCATTCCTTTCGCCATACAGCACATCCTCATAATCCTTTATAAAGCGGAGGGCTGTCAGTCCCGGAATAAGCATTCCGCGTTCATACAGCTCCTGTAAGGTTTCATGCTCTTCTCTTTTTAATCCAAGCCACGACAGAAGCCGGAAGTTTTGGCGGACTTCTACTTTTAACCTCTTTACAAAGTCCATCCTTTGATATCGGTACCGCCCCAGCAGATTGTCCAATAAAAGCACCAGCACACTTCCTGCCAAAACAGCCGGAATACAAAAGCCTAACACCCTCCAAAGCAGCGCTGAACCTGTTTCTTTTTCGGTTTCCTGTCCTTTCGTCTTTTCGTCTGTTTCCGGTTTTTCTTCCAAGCCTGTAAATATATCCTCCGGTTCTTTTTTACCCGTATTATCCGTTTCAGAAGAAGATGAAGTGTCGCGTATGCTCACTTCCCAAGGCATATAACGGAGGGTTTCGTATCCGGGCGTAGGTTCAAACGGAATCCAGCCCACGTCTTCTATATACACCTCCGGCCAGGAATGTGCCATATTGGACAAAACGACGGCTTCCCGACTCCCTTCCATAGGGACGCAGAATCCCTGAACATACCGGGCCGGAATCCCCTGGGTTCTTGCCAACAGAACAAACGCCGTTGCAAAATAAGTGCAGTAGCCCTGTCTGCTTTCCAATAAAAAATAATCCAAAAATTCACCCGCATTTGTTACCCTGTCCGGCAGATTTCCGGGCTGTCTTGTATAAGTATAAGAATTAAGTTCCTTCTCAATCGCCTGCAGTTTCTCTAAATCGGTTCCGGCATCCTTGATAATTTCGGACAGATAACTTTCTGCCTCGTCGGAAAGCGTGACCCGGTCCAAATAATTCTCATAGATTCCGCGACGATGCGCTTCCAGCATCTCAAGAGTAACTTTCTGTCCGATCTGCTTTTCATAATCTTCGGCAAGTTTCTCCCAAAGCGCTTTATCCGGCGCCTGAACAGCCCCTAATAATTGTTCAAACAGCTCCTCTCCCGCATTCATTTGATAATATTCCACATTATACTCCGTTCCGTATCCCTTTCGTTTTTTTAAAATCAAATCGCCGCCTTTAAAGGAATAATTCAGCGCCGACTCATTCCCCTGTATGTTTCCGGCCTTCAAAGGCGCAAAAACATATTCGGTATTAAAAAACTCATATCGAATCCTTATATTTGCCGCTCTTACATAATCCGTCCGATACCTGTCATCGAGCCTCCTTACCGCATACAGCGTTTCCATAGTATCGATAAACCGTTCCTTTTCATCACCGCGGTATTCTTTCAGCCATTCTCTTCCGTCAAAAGTATCATATACCTTTCCTATCAGATACACCGTAGTCTCAAGACTTCCCTGCGCCTGAATAAGCATCATTTCTCTCTCATCCTCGCGAACATCCCCGCCCACATCTCCGTCATCGGAAAATCCGCTTAAAGCCGTACCGAAATCCTCACGGCCGCCACGAAACAGGTTCTGCGACACCACCAGAAAAGACTCCTGTACATGATCGTAAATATTCTTCACCCACTGCCAATCATAGGGTTTCTCCGGCGCAGGCATAATCACCATAAGCAGTAAATAAACACTTAAAAACGGAGAAATCCAAAGCATATGTGCTTTCAGATCTCCGCTCCGCTTCTTTTTCCAATGTTCCTGCAGCCATTCCACATAAACCGCTACAATATAGAACAGTACAAAAACCACATACATATGGGACAAAGATATCTGCGCAAACAAACAAAACAGCATACCGCCCGCAAAGGCACCTGCCGCAATAAATTTCAATCCCCTGCATTTTTCCAGCAGAATCTGAACCGGAAACGCCGCTGCCGTAATCACCGCCGTATGTATCAGGCAAAAACTTTCCAGCCACTGTTTTTGCTCAACTCTATATCCCATACTCCATTGAAAATACACCCGAAAAAACTCATAAACTTTTCCAAATCCTATTAATCCCGCCGGCACACTCAGGCAGATAGCCGTCAACAGCAGACATAACACCTTTCCTCTCGCCGGCAGAAAATTGATTCCCACAAGCAGGGCGAGAACCACAGCCAGAACAAGTACATTCTTCCAAGTCATGGTGCCGATACCGAGAGACGGCTCAAACAGACCTATACATGCCAGAACCGCAGCATTTTCCGCCCGATACAGCGCTTTTTCGAAACGGCTTCGATTCATCACAGCCTCCCTTCCAGCTCGGCCTCTACGGGAATCACCACAATCCTTCTTCTTGTGCTTCCCTGCTTCATATACTCTTTCGGAACCTGATCCGCAATAACATAAATCACCACAATTACACCGCTTGCGGCAAGCCGCTCCGTAGCGTCCATAATGGCGGCGCTCAACTCATGGAGTATACAAAAAACGAGATTGCTTCCCCATAAGATTCCCTGCCCCATCACGTGCTCCAGCACGCTCCGGGGACTCTCCTCATTGCCGAAACGAATCTCCGATACCGTATGATAAAACTCATCGAAGCTATTTATTCCTTCCACATGCTTTTTTACTATTCCGTTCTGCCCGTAATAAGCATCGAACTCCTTATCCGTCCCGGCAAAATAATAGCTCACCGCCAGAAATGTCTCCAATATCTTGTTCTCCAACGGCAGAAATTCTTTCATGTCCTCACTGTAACGTCTGGTATCGCAGAAAACGAAAATTCCCTGATTTTCTTTTCCCGTCATAACCCTGACTTTCAGCTTTTGTTCCCTTGCCGTCGCCTTCCAGTGAACCTGTTTCAGACTGTCCCCCTCCACATAATCCCTCACAAGAATATCCGGCTCCCTGCTGCCCGTAGCGTCCCTCTGTACAAGCATCGGCAGATCCGCGATGCTTTTAAGTTCCTCAAGCTGCACGATTTTAGGCAGTACCACCGCCTTAATCTGTCCGGAAACAGCATAACGAAACAGAAACAGGCGAAAAAAGTCCGTCATCACAACCTCTCTGACCCCTATTTCATATTCTCCGCGATATTTGCATACAATCTTTGTTTCACAGACGGTTTTGTCTCCCGGAAGCAGTTCATACTCCACATTTTCAAAGGTATCCTCCGCATAGGAAAAAGAGGAATGCATTCTGACACTAATCCCCGTATAAGCAAAATAGTCTTCATTTTTAAGTATAAATAAGTAAGGGGTGGGCTGTCCGCATACCAGACTCTTCTTCTCCGTTTCCTGATATATCTTAAATCGGAAATAAACGCAAAAAAGATAAATCAGAGAACTCACGGGAATCATGGTTACTCCGAAAAAAAAGCCATAGCTGACAGCGCCTCCATAAAAACTGATTGCCGTCAAAGACAGAATCCATAAACCAGCCAGTAAACATCTGCGTACTTTCATCCAATCACTCTTTCATTTATTCTACCGGAACCTTTACTTTGAGAATCAGACTTTTCAAAATACCTTCCGCACCCGATTTCTGCATTCTTGCCTCCGAAGACAGGACCAATCTGTGAAGAAGTACCTGCATGGCAACGGCTTTTACATCATCCGGTTTTACATAATCCCTTCCCTGTAAAAACGCTCTTGCCTGAGAAGCGCGCATAAGCGCCAGCAGCGCCCTAGGACTGGCTCCCAACACAAAACGCTCCTCCTGCCTTGTCAGGGCAACGATATCTTCCATAAATCTAAGCATGGACTCCTTTACCGTAACTTCAAAAACCGCCGCCTTTATTTTTAAAATATCCTCCGCCTTACATACCGGTTCTGCCTTGTCCGGCGTCTGCCCGCTCAAAAACTGGGCTGCCATCCGAATCTCCTGCTCCCGCTCCGGATACCCTACGGAAAGCCGCATCATAAAACGGT
>JAFLSZ010000045.1 GCA_022510665.1 Lachnospiraceae bacterium | reverse complement strand
GCGGAGCCGGAATCACCTCTTAGAGCCGGTTAGACGCGAGGACGCTCCCGAGCGGATTAACGGCTCTTAGAGGAAGTCCGGTGCAGCGTTGCGCATACAAAAATCAAATAGCGTGCAATCTACGGAATATAAAAAGTATATAAATGCGGAAACTCAAGATTTTTTCCTGCCTTGCCAGAACCCCAAAAAAATGATATACTTATTTTGTTTGAGCCGCGGCGCTCTCTTAACGTCTGCTCCCCGCGGCTTAGTGCCGGCATATCAGGCACAGAAAGGACTCTTATGAATAAATTGTACGAGCAGTTAATCCCTTATTTGGAACGTAACCACGCTTACCAGACTGCCCTTGCCCTGCTTTCCTGGGATACGGAAACGCTTGCCCCTCCGGCGGCTGCGGATTACACGGCAAAATCCGTCGGTGTTTTGTCCGAAGAATCCTACCGTATCCTTGTCTGCGACGAAGTATGCGATTTACTGAAAAAGCTGTCCTCAAAAAAGGAACAGGAATCCCTCTCCGTATCGGAACGCGCCGTTGTGCGCTGCCTAAAGAAAGAATACGAAAAGACTGCCTGTATCCCGCAAAAAGAATATCGGGAATTTTCCGAGTTCTGTGCCACCGCACAGTCCGTCTACTGCAGGGCAAAACTGTCGAACCGGTTTGAGGACTTTGCTCCGGTACTTGAAAAAATGATTGATTATACCCGCCGTTTCGCGTCGTACCGCGCAAAAAAGGGAGAAAATTTATACGACCTTTTGTTAAACGATTATGAGGAAGGGTTTACCGTCGAGGTTTTGGACGACTTTTTCGGACGGCTGCAAAAAGCCCTCCTTCCGCTGCTGCACAAGGTAACGGCCAAAAACGATACGATTGATAAAACCTATAATTCCCGTCTTTACCGCGTTGATACGCAGCGTGACTTCTGCCGTTTTCTCGCGGGTTATGTGGGGTTTGACTTTAACCGCGGCGTTCTTGCGGAAAGCGAGCACCCGTTTACTACCAACCTGCATAACCACGACGTAAGACTGACAAACCATTTTCGTGAAGAAAATCTGGAAAGCGCCATCTTTTCCGTAATTCACGAGACCGGCCACGCGCTTTATGAAATGGGGGTTGACGACGCTCTGACCGGCACGCCGGCAGGCACCGGCGTTTCTATGGGTATGCACGAGGCACAGTCACGTTTTTACGAAAATATGATCGGACGGAGCGAAGCGTTTTGGGAACCGCTGTTTCCAAAGTTAAAGGAAGCCTTTCCGTCCGAACTTGCGGACGTTTCCAAAGAGCGGTTTATCGCGGGCATTAATAAAGCGGAACCGGGGCCTGTCCGCACCGAAGCGGACGAACTGACTTATCCGCTTCACATTATGATCCGATATGAACTGGAAAAGCAGATTTTTTCCGGCGAATGTGAGGTAAAAGAGCTTCCGGAGTTATGGAATCAAAAATATGAAGAATATCTCGGCGTTGCTCCGAAAGACTACGCAGAAGGGATTTTACAGGATATCCACTGGTCAATGGGAAACTTCGGTTATTTTCCTTCCTATGCCATCGGTTCCGCCATTGCGGCCCAGATATATTCCTATATGGAAGGACAGATGCCGATTGCCGACTATTTAAAAGAAGGCAATTTGGTTCCAATCCGTGAATTTCTGCGGGACCATATTCATAAATATGGCGCCGTTTACACGACAAACGAGTTATTAAAGCAAATGACCGGAGAAGAATTTAATCCGGATTATTATATCCGTTATCTGACGGAAAAATATACTAAACTATACCAATTATAAGAAAGGCACCACCAATGAAGCAAAAAATCCTTGTATTAGACATTGACGGCACACTTACCAACTCCCAAAAAGAGATTTCAACTCCCACGAAAAACGCGCTTTATGCAATGCAGGAAGCAGGCGGCGTTTTGGTGATTGCTTCGGGCAGACCTACGGTCGGCACTCAAAGGGTCGCGGAGGAATGTAAACTCGCGGAATACAACGGCTATGTAATTTCTTATAACGGTGCGCGTATCGTCCGCTGGAAGACCGGCGAAATCCTTTACAACCACACGCTCCCGCAGCAGTTTATTCCACAGATTTACGAAATTGCCAAAGAGCGCGGCGTCGGTTTGGTTACTTATGACCCACAGGATAATCTGATTACTGGTACAAAAACCGACCCTTATATGGAACTGGAATCACGCATCAACGGTCGTACAATTACGCAGGTCGATGACTTTATCGGCGCGATTCAGTTTCCGGTCAACAAATGCTTAATCAGCGGTGAACCGGAAATTCTGGCGCCACTGACCGAAGAGCTGCAGAAACGTTACTACGGCGTACTGAACATTTACCGTTCCGAGCCTTTTTTCCTTGAAATTATGCCGCCGACGGTAGACAAAGCACATGCTTTGTCAAGACTTCTTCCGTCTCTCGGCATCGGTCAGCAGGACTGCGTCTGCTGCGGCGACGGCTACAACGACATTACCATGCTTCAATATGCCGGTATCGGCGTCGCGATGGCAAACGCGCAGCAGGAAGTAAAAGATGCCGCCGACGTCATTACGCTTTCCAATGACGACGACGGTCTTGTTCCGGTTATCGCAACCTATTTTTTAAATGATTGATTTGTTAAACTTTTTGCATAATTCTTGTTATAACGTAACATACTTTATAACATACTTCTCATCTTTTATCGGTAATTATAAAATCAAGGACTGCCGCACTCAGTAAACATTACCAATATGGTAAGTTTAATCGGTGCGACAGCCCTTTTTGTTTTTCATTTAATCTGCTTTGTAGATTTCATGCATTTCGCACATTACTTACCTGTCCCACTTATCACAAAGCATATTGATCTGGTCGGCAAATTTAGCAAGATCTTTATTGGCTCCGCCCTCATTCCTGCGGATTATGCTAAGAAGCCGCTGCCCTGCCGCAAGGAGACGGTCGAACACTTCTACTTTGCGCTTCTTCGCCTTCTCCTTCTTCTGCGCAAAAATCGGCGCGGCCTGCTGTGTCCATACTCCGTTCAGCAAATCAAAACAATGTCCGGAATACGGCGCTTCCGCGTCCAGATTGTACTCATTTTTTAAACATGCCGCAAAGGAATCACATACGGAATCTTCTCCATGTACCACAAACACTTTGCGCGGGTTCTCAATCTCCGTTACCCAGTGGATAAGGCCTTCCTTATCCGCGTGGCCGCTGATACCGTCCAGTTTACAAATCTCCGCGCGCACCTCAACCGGCTCCCCGAACAGTTTTACGTCCGGTGCGCCCTCTAAAAGTGCTCTGCCCAAAGTGCCTGCCGCCTGATAGCCGACAAAAACAATCGAACTCTGCGGCCGCCACAGGTTATGTTTTAAATGATGACGGATACGCCCCGCTTCACACATGCCGGACGCGGAAATAATTACCTTAGGTTCCGAATCAAAGTTAATCATTTTGGATTCGTCGCTTGTAATTACCGTTTTTAAACCCGGAAATGAAATCGGGTTTACTCCCTTCTTCACCAATTCCATTGCTTCCTCGTCAAAATAACCGTTGATATTTTTATTAAAAATCGTAGTTGCCTCAATGGCCAGCGGACTGTCAATATAGACCGGAAAAGCGTCATGCCCGCGGACAAGATTCTCCTCTTTAATTCTCCGGATAAAGTATAACAGTTCCTGCGTCCTTCCGACCGCAAATGCCGGAATTACCACGTTGCCGCCGCGGTCTAAAGTTCTTTGTATAATTGCCGCAAGGTCTTTTACATAATCGACATGCTCCATTCCGTGGAAACGGTCGCCATAAGTAGATTCCATAATAACATAATCCGCGCGGTCGGTAGTCATCGGGTCTTTTAAAATCGGCTGGGACTTGTTGCCGATATCACCCGAAAACACGAGCTTTACCTGCTTTTGGTCTTCCTCCGCCCAGATTTCGATACTCGCAGAGCCGAGCAGATGTCCGACATCCGTAAAACGGATGGAAATTCCCTCCGTCAGCTCTATTTTCTTTCCGTATTCGCACGGAATAAAAAACTTCATCACGCCAAACACATCTTCTACCGTATAGAGCGGTTTTACCTCCGGCAGACCGGAACGCTTTGCTTTGCGGTTTTTCCATTCTGCCTCAAACATCTGGATATGGGCGGAATCACGAAGCATGATATCGCACAGTTCCTTCGTCGCACCGGTCGTATAAACCTGCCCGCGAAATCCCCTCGCGTACATTAACGGCAGCAACCCCGTGTGGTCGATATGTGCGTGTGTCAGAAGGATATAATCGATTTCCCCCGGATTTACCGGAAGTTCCTGATTCTCGTAAACGTCCGTTCCCTGCTCCATACCGCAGTCTACCAAAAGACGTTTCCCCGCAAGCTCCAGAAAGTGGCAGCTTCCCGTTACTTCATGGTCGGCACCGATAAATTCTATAAACATAGACGCTCTCCTTTCTTATCAAAAAATCTCACACAACGTCAGACAAACCCTAACGCCATTCTCTAAGTAAAGTATACCCTACTTGTGAAAATTTAGCAAGAAAAGTTGAACTCGTGTTTCCGCATTTTTTAGCTGCCTTAAAAAGTTCCGTAAATTGTGCGATATCTTATTTTTGCATTTGTCCGGTGCAGCGCTGCGCATGTAAAATAAGAGAGCGTACAATCTAGGGAATATAAAAAGTATACAAAATGCGGAAACTCAAAAATGCCGCATCTTGTTTTTCCTCGCCCGATATAGTATAATTTAACAAAATGTCTTTTTTAATACCGCAAGCAGTCAGATTGAAATGAGGAGGTTTTTATGCTGCTCGCATGCAAAAATATCACAAAAAGTTTCGGAGACGTTACCATTTTGGAGCAAGTCTCTTTTCATATAAATGAACGGGAAAAAGCCGCAATTGTCGGTATCAACGGCGCCGGAAAATCCACTCTGTTAAAGATTATTATGCGGGAATTTTCCGCTGACTCCGGAGAAGTCATTACCGCAAAAGGAGCATCTATCGGTTATCTTTCCCAGAATCAGGACCTTTTTTCGGAGCGCACCGTCTACGAAGAAATGCTTTCCGTAAAATCGGAGCTGTTAAAAACCGAAGAACGCATCCGTACCCTTGAACGGGAAATGAAAGGCCTCTCCGGCGACGCCCTGGAAGCGCTTTTACGGGAATACACTTCCCTGACTCACTTTTTTGAAGCATCCAACGGTTACGCCTATAAGAGCGAAGTTGTCGGCGTTTTAAAAGGACTCGGCTTTACGGAAGAAGACTTCCCGAAGAAAATCCGGACTCTTTCCGGCGGACAAAAGACCCGCATTGCCCTGGGCCGCCTTTTGCTCACTTCACCGGACCTGATTATGCTCGACGAGCCGACCAACCACCTGGATATGGCATCCATCGCATGGCTTGAGACTTATTTAATCAACTACCCGGGTGCGGTTTTGATTGTGGCTCACGACCGCTATTTTTTGGACAGGGTTGTTACGAAAGTCATCGAACTGGACGGCACAAAGGCACAGATCTTTTCGGGCAACTATTCCGCCTACGCCGTAAAAAAAGAACAGCAGCGCGAAACGCTGATTCAGCACTATTTGAACCAGCAGCGCGAAATCAAGCATCAGGAGGAAGTAATTGCAAAACTTCGTTCTTTTAACCGGGAAAAGTCTATCAAACGCGCGGAAAGCCGGGAAAAGATGTTAGATAAAATAGAACGTATCGAAAAGCCGACCGAAGTACGCAGCAAAATGCGCATCCGCTTAGAACCCCGTATTATGAGCGGAAACGACGTTTTAACCGTAACGGGACTTTCAAAGTCTTTCGGAACCCAGACCTTGTTTTCCGATTTAAACTTTGAAATAAAACGTGGCGAAAAAGTTGCCATTATCGGAAAGAACGGCACCGGAAAAACGACCATTTTGAAAATCATTAACGGTCTGCTTTCGGCAGACGCGGGAGAAATCAAGCCGGGGGCAAAGGTGCATATTGCATACTACGATCAGGAGCATCAGGTCCTTCACGGCGAAAAAACTTTGTTTGACGAATTACAGGACACCTATCCTCACATGGATAACACGGCAATTCGTAATACCCTTGCCGCCTTTTTATTCACCGGGGACGACGTATTTAAACTTGTCGGCGATTTAAGCGGCGGAGAACGTGGACGGGTTTCCCTCGCAAAACTCATGCTTTCCGACGCGAATCTGTTGATTCTCGACGAACCGACCAATCACCTTGATATCGTGTCTAAGGAAATTCTGGAAGATGCCCTCAACGGCTATGAAGGAACCGTTTTGTACGTTTCGCACGACCGCTACTTTATCAACAAAACCGCGACGCGGATTCTGGACTTAACGGAGCGCACTCTGTTAAACTATCCGGGCAACTATGACTATTACCTTGAAAAGAAAGAACTGACCGAGCGCCTCTATTTGGAAGGCGTGGGCTACGGTATGGACGCAAAAGGAAAAGCGGGTTCAAAAACTGCTTCCGACTCCCCTTCCGTCACCGAAACCAAGTTAGACTGGCAGCAGCAAAAGGAAGAACAGGCGCGTCTGCGCAAACGCCAGAATGATTTAAAGAAAACAGAAGAAGAAATCGAACGGCTGGAAAACGAAAAAGAAGAAATTGATACCGCCCTCTCCGACCCGGAAAATATGTCCGACCATACAAAACTTACGGAACTGACACGGAGACGGCAGGAAATCGAAGAAACACTGGAACACCTGATGGAACAATGGGAAGCGCTGGCGGAGTAACCGCCGGCGCTTATTTAACGCGAAAAGTCGCAAGCAACTCTTTGTTCTTCATTATACCACAACACAGGTAACAACTACATAACACGCATATAGTATAAGCAGGAGAACTCCCTGCCAACGGCTGAATTTTAAACGAACCATTGCAGGAAGGATTGCGATAAGTCCGACGAGTAAGCAAATAGGCAAATCTATCCTGGCCGACGTTGCGGACACCGGAAGCGATTTACCGGAAATCAACGCACTAAGAGGCATAATAAGAGTTAAATCCATTATATTGGCGCCGAGAATATTACCGACGGAAAGTGCGGACTGCTTTTTGGCAATAGCCGTAATCGTAGTAATAAGTTCCGGCAGAGACGTACCGACCGCGATAAGCGTAACGCCGATGATTCTCTCGGAAACCCCGACCAGACGGGCAAGCTCGCTTCCGTTGTCTACAAGCAGGTTGGCGCCCCATACGATGCCGACAGCCCCCACAATAAATTTTACAATGTTGGTAACGACCGTCTTTCTCCCCGTAAGAACATTATCCTTAGGCTTGTCCTGATTCACTGCCATCGTTTTCTTTGCTCCGGAGATATTTTCCCAGAGAAAAACGACAAAAATTACAAGCAGTACAATAGAAAATATAATGTTGACCTCTCCAAAAAATCCGCAGACAACAACAATAAGTGCAGCGAGTAACATTAAACTTGATTTCAGAAGATAGTCTTTCCGTTTAATAACTCCGGGCATACCAATCAGTGCAATTGCCATAATCAGGCCGATGTTTGCGGTCACACTTCCTACCGCATTGCCGATTGACATATCCACTTTCCCCTGTGCAGCCGCCAATACGGAAACAAGCATTTCCGGTAAAGTTGTCGCCACGCTGACGACGGTTGCTCCGATAATTAACTTTGGTATTCCGCTGACTTCCGCAATCCACGAAGCCGCATCCACAAAATAATCCCCACCTTTAACTACAAACAAAACTCCGACCGCGAACAAAAGTATTGTGATAAATAAATTCATATACTTCACACCTCTCAGATTTTTCTCCGATTGCAAATCCCGCCATATATACGGCAAACGTAACGGCAGCACTTTCCTATGATATAAAAAAGACTCAGGCATAACCGAACTGACTATGCCTGAGTCTTAGGTTCAACAAAAATATAAGACTTATGTATAGCTTCGGAATTATACATGAGTCTCGCAATTTAAAACAAGCCAGACCGAAAAACGGTCAGTATGTTGACTTGCTACGCAATATATACGCTTGCTACTCCCTCACGGGAACTTTAATTTTTCTTAATTATACCCCTTTTCGACATAAAAATCAATAGGGAAGTCGGAGTACTTTTTTCTTTCCGTCAATGACATATTTAATACATTGTTCATCCAAATCAACTTTTATTTTCTCCGCACCGCACAGATGAACTATCTTTTGATATGTTTCCCTCTGAGCATCACTGTACGAGGAAGGATCGTCGGAAATAAGCAGAACTCCGCCAAGCAGCGCGTTTATCTTTGCAAGAAGTATTTTCTGCTCCTTCGTAAGTCTGAGGTTTTCTTCCCTCAAAAAGAACACGTCGGGGTCACTGAGGTATGCCCTGCCGTTAAGCTGACGGCGGGAAATCGTGTTTTCAATCGCCTGCTTTGTCGATACACGCTCGCGGTGGAACAGCCGCATATACGGTTTGTCGTTCCAGTCAAGCCCCACATCGCAGCTTACACGACAGTAATCTACCCTTCCGAACGCAGGCATTACCGGAACTCCGCAGCCGAGAATAAGCTTTTTTCCGCACACTTCACGCAGGAAATCCATTGCCCGCATCATTCTTCCCGCACGGCTTTCGGTTTCCGTTCCGAACGGTGCGGCGCCGTAGAGGAAGTCAAGCTTTACAAGGTCAAATCCCCACTCATCAAAAACCCTGTTAAATACTTGACGAAGATACTCCATAACCTCCGGTTTGTCAATATCAAGAGAATAGAACCCGCCCCAGTTGCTTCCGCATTTCCACGGTCTGCCGTCGATTTGAAGAAGCCAGTCGGGGTGTTTTTGCATAACTTCAGAGCCTTCACCGCATACAAACGGCGCAAGCCAGAGCCCTGCTGTAAAGCCGGATTCGTGTATCATTCCGGCAAGAGATTTAAGTCCGTTCGGAAATTTCTTTTCGTCTGCCTCAAGCCAGTCGCCTACGGCAGGCTCCCAGCCGTCATCTATTTGGAATAAATCCCCCTCCGAAAGCAGAGTTTCACAGCCGGCAAGGTCGGCTTTTATAGATTCTTCGGTAATGTCCTCATAACGGTTATACCAGCTTGAATATCCAAGCAGCGGAGATGCTGTCGGAGCGGGAATCCCCATTGCCTCAAACCAGCCGTCAAACACCTCGTCTTCGCTTCCCTCCGCAAAATAGAGGTCAAAGGCATGAAATTCCCCGCCGCAGATTACCCCCGCGCAGTCCCGCTCTATGATAAGCTTTCCGCGGCTGCTGTCATACCGGAACATAGTATAGCCCGGTTTTTCGTCCAAAGACGCTATAAGTCTGTAATGCTCTCCCTTTCGGAAATAGCACCATGAAAAACCGTGGGTAACTCCTTTGCGGTTGGGATAATTAACAAAATGATAATCCCCGTAGCGGTCAAATCCGAATTTGTTCACGATAAATTTCGGAACACCGTGAAGTCCCCGGATTTTATCGTTCTTTTGATATTCGGGACAATTCGTCCATGTCTGATAACCGTTCATAAAGATACGTTCCTCTTCCGAAACGGAAAGAGCAAGCTCCGCTTTTACACTTTTAATCCTTCCCTGCGGCATATAACAAACTATATTTAAGGAATCATTTACCGGCACTTTTGCTTTGCCGTTTAGAGGCCTGATGCCTTTTTCGGTTTCAATTTTAACCCGCCAGTTAATCATTTTTATTCACATCCTTCTTCTTTTTGAGAGTATCGGCAATCTCCTGTACCTTATCATCGGTAAGAGTAAATTTTTTAACAAAAAACAGAAACGCTATAACAAGTCCCAGTATAGGAAGAATCGTCATCAGCAGGCGAAGTCCGAGAATCGTGTTTGCGCTCTGTGCGACAACTTCTCCCGTTTCGTCCGCATTTCCCACAAGTCCGATAAGGTCAAGCCCGATGCCTGTGATAAATACCGCTACGCCGGAAGCCGCCTTTACAACAAATGTCTGCATGGAGAAAATAACGCTTTCCTCTCTTCTGCCTGTTTTAAGCTCTCCGTAATCCACGGAACTTGAAAGAAACACGGTAGTCAGCACTATAAGTATGCCGTTTGCCATAAACATCAGCGCTCCGCATAAACAAAGAAGCAGCATATTGGAGCCCAGACCGATAAAGCAGAGTAATAGAATCAGTCCGTAGCCCATAACAGCCATGGTGACCGCCACTTTAAACAAAGACGTGTTGCTCAGTTTTTTATGAAGCAGCTGATACATCACCATCATACCTAATATCTGGAATACGCCGCCTATTGTTGTAAATATTGTATAATTTCCTTTCCAGACCGCACCGCCTACATCGTACTTAAAAAAATATATAGCAAGATTTGAGGTAAGATAAAGCGAACTGTTTACAAGAAGAATAGCAAGAACCGTTATCAGTGCCTGATCGTTGCCAAACAGCGCCTTAAACATCTGACCGATAGTGGAAGTCTCTACTTTTTCAAGCCTTTGTTCACGAACCTTAAAACAGCAGAATACTTCCGCGGCGATAAATATTACGGCAACGATAAGCGCAAAAATTCCGAAGCCCCTGCGCTCGTTTCCGCCGCCGAGAGCATTGACCGTTATAAGAGTTCCCACCATTATAAAAGCAGAGCCGACACTCGCACAGGTACGTCCCACAACGGAAAGATTTTCTCTGTCCTTCGGGGTATCCGTTACGGCAGGTATCATTGACCAATACGGAATATCCATCATTGTATAGGTAGTTCCCCAAAGTATATATACTACCGTAAAATAAACCATCAGGCTCGTTTCTTTCAGGTCGGGAGTTGCAAACAGAGCGTAAAGCACAACGGCATTTAAAACCGTTCCGCTGAAAAGCCACGGGCGGAAGCGTCCCCAGCGTGTACGGGTCTTTGCCACAAGAATTCCCATAAACGGGTCGTTTACGGCGTCAAATATTCTGGCAATCATCAGGATAAGTCCGACAAATGTTGCGGAAAGTCCCAGAATATCCTGATAAAAATACATAACATACGACGCGGACAGGGCATACACCATATCTTTTCCCACTGCGCCTATACCGAAAGCGACAGTCTGCGATTTGGTAAGCTTCATATCATATCTCCTCCTCTTTAATTTTAAATTCAACTGTGACGGATTCCGTCTGACAGGTCGAAACCGTGAGAACTCCTACGCCCGCTTTCCCGACGGTACGGATATACGTTCCGCAGCTTCCGCCCTCCAATGTTACGGCAGAAGGCCCGATAAGTTCGATATCTCCCGTGACCGACAGCAAAACGGGAAGCTGCGCGTACGGCGCGGGATTGTCATACTCATCAAGAATTCGTATGCGGACCGCGGCCATATCGTAAACCTCTCCCTCGCTCAGCACGGTGTGGCTTGCTGTTACGGAAAGATGAAGCTTCGCCGACGGGCACTTTGTCACGGAAGCGACTGTCCTGCCGTCCCGTATGGCATCAAAACGCCATACCGTGGATTCACCGCCCCAGTTCCCCACATATTTTCCGTAAAGATCGTAGCCGTCCTGAAATGTCATTTTATACCGCAGCATACAATACGCCATGCGAAGCTTATCTTTAAGAGGCATCCCGGCAAGCCCGTACCTTCCTGCGGAAATAAGGCATTTTCTCAGCGCGTCCGCTTTTGCCTTAGGGAAACCCTCCTTTGTTTCCAGAAGCTCTCCTATGGTGTCTTCTATTGCTATGGGAGCGTGCTTAAGGGCTTTCCATCCCTCGGGACGGAGCTTTGTCACAAAGTCGCCGTTTTTGTATAACGCTATTTCGTCAGCGTTGGTAAACGCGTAGACCCTGCCAATCTGCCCGCCGGGATAATCACCTATATCCATAGGCGAACCAATTTCCAGAACAGGGAATTCCTCTCCCTGAGAAGCGTAAAATGCGGCGGCCGGCTTTGGATTTCGGAAGGCATCCATTACGCCGTGGTAGCAAATTCTGTCTCCCGAACCGAAATCCTTGTGCGTCGGGTAATCGAACATACACCAGCTGTAAAATCCCACATGACCGCCGTCCGACATTGCCGCGTCCAGAACCCGGGCATGACGCAGGGCATGTTCCTGACGGTTCGACCATGGGTCAAAGGACTTCGTAGGGTACATGTGACCGTTGCATTCGGAAATAAGAAGGGGTTTTTCCCGGTCGGGAGAAACGTCCTTTTTCGGCCTTGCTCCCGGATTATTTCCCGTATGCGAAAAATCATTAAACGCATACACGTCTTCCAAAAGACTGCTCTTTTCAAGATACCTTACGCCGGTCGTTGCACGGCTCGGGTCAAGCTCATGGGCAATCGCGTTTGTACGGGTATAAAATTCGTCATCGTCCAGACTTTCGTTTATACGGACTCCCCATAATATAATACTCGGATGATTCCGGTACTGCATTACCATTTCACGAACATTTTCGCAAGCCTGTTCCTTCCAGCTCTCATCACCTATATGCTGCCAGCCGGGCAGCTCGGTAAATACGAGAAGCCCCTGCTTATCGCATTCGTCAATAAAATAATGGCTTTGCGGGTAATGGCTGGTACGGACGGTATTGCACTGAAGTTCATGCTTTATGATGCGGGCATCCTCCCGCTGAAGCCGCTCGGGAACGGCATATCCCACATACGGAAACGACTGGTGGCGGTTCACGCCTCTCAGGAAAATCTTCCTGCCGTTAAGATAAAATCCGTCTTTCCTAAATTCCGCCGTACGGAATCCGAATAAAGTTTCCTGTACGTCTCCGTCCTTTCCGTTTTCCGTTAAGGTTACTCTGCATTTATACAATACAGGAGAATCCACCGACCATGGCTTTGCCCCGGGAACGGAAAGGGTCATTTTTGTTTCTCCCGCCTCGGCAATTCCGTCTGCACAAACAGCACCTTCCGAATCTATAATCTCGAAACGCAGAACCGCTCCCTCCGGCAGAGCCGCCTGACAGACAATTTCCGCCGTAGTAAGTGTGGGCGTATAAATAAAAATATCCGAAATGATGCTTTCGGGACGCACATCAAGCCATACATCCCGATAAATCCCACCGTAGGTCAGATAATCAATAACAAAACCGAACGGCGGCACCGACGGATTTTCGGTGGTGTCAAGTTTGACCGCTATAAGGTTTTCCTCTCCGTACTTTACATGCCCGGTAATTTCAACACGGAACGCCGTATATCCGCAGCGGTGGGAAGCCAGCTCCTTTCCGTTTACATAGACAACCGCAATATGCGCCGCGCCGTCAAACTGCAAAAAAAGCCGCTTTCCCCGAAGTTCCTCCGAAACATTCAGCCTTCTGCGGTATCCGCATACGGTCTCATAATCGGCGGGGTCGGCGTAATGAAGCGGCATTTCCTTTACATTGCAGGGCAGACGGATAGCTTCGGCAGCTCCCTTTCCGTCGGGAAAATCATCATTCCAATTCCGGACAAATTCCCAATCGTTGTTTATCCTTATCACTCTATGATCCCCCTTACTTTTAATTTTTCAAAAAACTCATCAAAAATATTATATATTATCCGAAAGGAAAAAGCAAGGGAAAGATTCTGTTGAGTTTCCGCATTTTTATATACTTTTTTATATTCCACAAAACTTACAGATTCTCATAATACTTCTGTATCAATGCTGCCATCATTTTACGTCTCTCAAATAGAAATTCATCATAGTTTTCTACGGTCATATCCACAATGTTTTGCGGAATACAATTTTCTTTCAAATTTGCTGCCAGCAGTTCTTTATCTGCAATGTTTCCAAGTACCACATTACCGCTCGCACATTGTTCTATTACTTTTCTAAAATAAATATTGGGTGCATCATCACTAATTGCCTTATTCACTTGTGTATCAAGGTAAATATAATTTGCTACCTGATTATATTTTGTTTTATTATCTACGCCGTTATTTTTTAGATAGCTGCGCGGGAATATATGATGAACATCCCCTGAAATAGTAATTAAATCTATAATCTTTATACCATTCATCAACATAGAATTACAGTTCATGTTAATTTGTGCTGCTAAAAAGGTATTGAATACCGGACTATTAACAGCTGATGTTTCCAAATTCTGTGGTAATGTAACAGTCCAAAAAGTATCGGAAAGCGTTGAAGCTTCTGCATCTGCCAAAAATGCCAAGAACCCCTTTTCACCTATTGTTCTCATATCACGGTCCATCTGTGTTTCCGGTGAACCTATATATCTTGATGTCAATGTGGAAAGCACAAACCACTTCTGCACATATCTCTTTATCTGTGCATTTGGTATTACAGGATCATCCAATAACATTAAATACAATGTATACGCAAAATCCAAAGTCATTCTTGAATTAAGCAGTTTGCCGGACACATATCCGGCACCCTTAATAGCCATCACAAACTGTGAAAAATTGTACTGATTAATAAAATTCATAATCCCGGTATCTAATTTTCCATATGACTCCTCAACAATGTCTTCTCTAAATTCTTTGGTAACGAAATCGCGCCCGGAAAGCAAACTGACCAAATCAGCTAATTTTCCTCTTCTGAAGCGATGCATAAACGATACCCTAAGCATATCTCCATAATCCGGATCATAAATATCATCATAATCTCTTGCCAGCCATTTAATTTTATCTGCATATTTTGATGACCAAAATTCTGAATCACGTGTTACCTGTGTATAAAAATCGGGCTTAACGGCTAAGTGACAGAAATAATCTACTGTCTTTCTCATAAGACTACCGGAGTGAACAGTATCCGCAGCCATTTTAGACATTACAAAATCAGATTGACTAAGAGCAGTTCCTTTAGAGTTGATACGAATAAATATTTCTGTTACTTCGTCAATATCCAAAGTCGCATCTAACTCAATAACACCAATCTGTCGATTAGCAACTCCCTTTAATGCCGTTACTGCTTTATTAACCTCATTTGGTGTAATTCCTTCATTCATCTCACAATACTTCATTGCAAAATCGAAAGAATCAAATTCTGTATCAAAAACAACAGAAATATCCGGTATCCAACGCTTGTCCTTCAAATGTGAAGCATCCTGTACGGCAAACCGCTTTGTTTCATCTTCTGCCAACGGATTGAATGCTATCTTTATTCTGCCTGTATTAAAATCATCATCCAAGACTTCTTTTCCGGCAATAGCCGCCATTAATGCCGTCACACGCTGCTGACCGTCAATCAATACCTTCTTACCGTTTGCCTTACCACCGTCTTTAGTTTTTACATCGGGATTCTTCCATGTAATTATGTATCCGATCGGATATCCATTGTATAACGAATCAATCAAATCTCTAACCTGACTACGCTTCCATACGAACGGTCTCTGTATTTCCGGAATCACAAAATCTTCTGCGGCTATCAAGCCCAGAATTGCACTAACCGAATATTGCATTAACGTAAACTTTTCACCTGTCATATGTATAACCCCGATTTTTCAAAATCAATTATTTCCAATAATCCTTATTAGATAAATCCATACACCCCACTATGCAATATACTCCATTCCTCTTTTACGTCCGTTTCCTCATTTTACATTTTTCTACAATTATTTTACCCTATTTGCACAAAATAATCAAACCAATTTTAATTCTTTTATATCTGAAATACACTTTTGCAATTTATTCAAAAATTAATTTTAGGTATTGACTTTTAATAGTCAGTCTCTTATTTATGTTATTAAATACGAGAATATTACTCAAAATCCTAGTCTATAGGCTCTTTTCCAAACTCGTTAAAAAAATGTTATGAAGCGTTCGCGTATATTTACAATCATTCTACATTCGACTTTTCTTCTTCCGCTTTGATTATATCAAAAACAGAAATTATTTCTTCCGGATTTGGATTTAAATAAAAATTAATCATCTCTCCACTCTCAGTTTTGTTCCACTCCACTTTATACAACAGATATCTGCCATCCTCTGTAAGTTCAGCAACTCTCCTATCGAAAAAAGATTCTCCGCCGCTCTCAGATGGCCAAATCTTAACAAAACTATCCCTTTGAAGACTTAACACTCCACCGGCAGATGACGGAATACCCGTATACACTGTTTCTGCATAATAAGCCAAATAAATTCCATTGTCCCCTTGGAATAAATATGCATCGGAAAAATCTCCCAATTGAGCTCTCACTGATATAAAATCATCTTTTCCCTTGTCATAAAGTAAAAAAATTAAATTTTGAAAACCTGCCTGATGAAAATCATTTTTTGCCTTGACAACAAATAAGCACAACGTCCCCATCTCTTCTTTAAACAAAACAGCACATTCTGAAGTTTGTATCCCAATCTCTTCTTGTATTAACTCGCATTGCTTCATTTTCAACAAAATATCAACTTCTGCCCGATTATCTAAAGAAATTTCGGAAATATCACTCCATGTCTGCCCGCTTACAAACTCATACAGTCCCCCTTTATACTCCTTCTCCCAAGAGTTATCTATCGCAAACGTTAGTTTATTATTGGATGGATTTAACGGATAGTCTGAAAATTCACTAAATTTATGTATATATTTTTGATAAAGCTCAAACTCAGCTGTTCTTTTTGAAATCTCAATCGTACCATCTGCGCAAAACTCTGCCTTATGGGTAAACCAATAATTATACAAGTTGTTTCCTTCTTTTTCTCCATATACATGCTTCATTTCGGAGTCTATCAATACAAATGTATCTAAACCAAATCTTTCCCACTCATTATAATTCATCTGATGAATTAATAACAAATAAGCTTTCTCATCAACTAATATCAATCCTGCCTGTCTGAGATAATAATCATTTTTCATGTTTTCCGTTGCATCAAATATATAACTTAATATCCCTGTTTCATTATCCACTGCAATAAATAGCAGCTCCGTATCATTTTTGTAAAAGGAAACCGTATTCGACGTAATCACTTTCGCATTGCCTTTTTTTACAATAAGTGCATATGTATAAGATTCGTCAGCTTCAATTAATACCGCTTCATACAGAAACTCATCCGGCATTTCTGCGTTAAACGCCTTCATAACCTCTTTTTCTGTTAATTTTTCCCTCGTTTCATCTCCCTCCTCACCGCTTTTATCATCATTTATAACGTATTCTATTTCGTGTATATCATTGTCTTTACCGTTCTCATTATGTTCTACATTGGATATAATCCCTTCTTGTTTATTATTGCAGGCAGACAATACAAAAACTAAAATAAACAGAAATACAACTACTATTCGTTTGTTCATTATTCATCCCTCCTGACATTATGCCCATGATATAATATCGCTAAAACTTTAAGATTTCCTTCAATCATAATGAAATCCCACAAAACTTTCTAATATAAAAAGGCTGCAAATCAAACATTTACAGCCGGACTATCTAAAAAATATATAACCAAACTCCACTCTTTTATAGGCCCCCAGCTTATATTTCCGTCTTTACGCAAATAAAAAAACATTCCACAATTACCATAATTTTACTTTACTATATTTTTATATTCTTGTCAAGATAAGGCACTTGTGTTCAATTCTCTTTTAATGCTCATTGGCAGGCAAATTATTCAAACATGCCGACAGATGCATCCCCTCCCCGGTATGCCAAAACATCTTGATCGTTATTTCGGCAATTTATATTCTGCAATTATAATAGCTTCACAACGCTTATTCTAACCGGCAATTCCCGCCAAAAGTTTTCCAGATTTAGCCCGGCAGCAATATCCTGTTTTCGTAACTCGATAAAATATAAGGCATCCTCTAACTTATCTAAGAATCGATATTTATTGGGAATGATGTTCTTTGCCGATAATTCTGCTTCATACTCATTCCATTCTGTTCTCCAATAAGAATAATACACGGTTCCGATACAGTCAAAACCAAGCGCCTTACAAATCTCTATTTGTTCACCGGTACCGGAATCATAAAGAGGGAACAAAAGAGGGGATTCAAAAAGCAAAACTTCAACATCCAAATGAATGCTTTTGCAATAAGAAACATATCTTTTTATATAGTCCGGGTCCGGAATTATATGCTGCATACAATATTTTATAAACCATCGTTCGTCCGCTTCTTCCGTCAACGATACAGCAGCTTTATCGTCGGGCAGATTGGAAAGAGGCCACGCGTTATATGTGTAATCTTCGGCGTTTACCTCTGCTACAACAAACCCGTTTTTATATAAGGTCATGCAATCCTCCCTTTTGTCTCACGCAAAAATATCATCTTTTTCAGTGCCCGCGCATTAACTCGTTAAGTAGTTTCTTCCTAATGAAATCATAACACAGCTATTCAAAAAGTCAATTTTATATCTCCTATGTCTTCACTGCTTCTTCATCTGATGCAGGAAAGTAAGTACGGCGGCAATCGTAACTGCAACGGCATATCCTGTTACCCAATAGATGTGAGGAAAAATGTCGGCATAATTTCCGCTTAAAATTGCCCGTTCCATTTCAACGGCATGAACAAACGGCAATGCATACGCTATATTTTTGAACACTCCACCTACAAGATTCAAATCAAACCATGTGCCGGAGAGCCATGCGGAAAGATTAGTAAGTAAGGCTCCGCAGATTCCGCCTACCTGTTTATCCGTAAAAATACTGCCGCAAAGCAGACCCATGGAGATAAAGAACAGGGCAACCGGGAGTGTGGCTGCCACAGACAGCAGAATCTTCACCGTAATCTCTAAGCCCAATATAACAGCAACGGTATAGCAAATAAGCGTCTGCACTATACAGATAGGCAGTATGGGTAAAATGTAGCCCACAATAAAATCTTTTGAAGAAAGCGGCGTAGTATATAGTCTTTGCAAAAGGGAACTTCCCCTGTCTTTCGCTATCAGCGTTGCGGAAAACAATGTCATAAACGAAAGCCCGAAAACCACTATCCCCGGCGTCAGATGAGCAATTTCAAATAAAGTAACAGGGATATTTGCCTGAATAGCCGTAAGCAGCAAAATTAGAACAATAGGAAATCCCAATCCGAAAACCAGATTAAGCGGGTCACGCAAAATCTCCTTTGCATTTCGATTGGAAAATGTCAACATCTTCATTTGATCTCCTCCTTTACAATACGGACAAACGCCTCATCGAATTTATCCGTTCCGGCTTTTGCCTTGATTTCATCCGCCGTACCCACCAGCAGGAGCTTCCCGCTTTTCATAATTGCAACACGGTCGGAAAGAGCCTCGGCTTCCTCCATATAATGGGTCGTTAAAATAATCGTAATCTTTCCTTTGAGAGAACGAATAGCGTCCCATAGTTCACTTCTTGCAAGAACATCAAGTCCCAGGGTCGGTTCGTCTAAAAACAGTATTTGAGGTTCGCAGATGAGCGCCATTGCGATACTCAGCCTACGCTGCCAGCCGCCGGAGAGTTTACCGGCCTTTTTATTTTCAATCTCCGCAAGGCTAAACTGCTCAATCAATGCGGCTACTCTTGCCTTTGATTTATCTTTGGAAAAGCCGTGGGCGCCTGCCATAAGCTCCAGATTTTCTTTTACGGTCAGGTTTGGTGCGACCGCCGTTTCCTGCGGCGAAACGGCAATAATTTCTTTAACCGCCGTACTTTCGTTTACAATGCTCTTTCCGTTAAGAAATGCGTTGCCGCTTGTAGGCTTTGTCAAACAGGAGAGCATTTTAATCGTTGTGGTTTTTCCCGCGCCGTTTACGCCCAGCAGTGAGAACAGTTCTCCGCTTTCAATGATGAGATTTAACCGGTCAACAGCGGTTAAATCTTTATATTTCTTTGTCAATTCAACTGTCTTGATTGCTTCCATTATTTTATCTCCTTTTTACAGAAACGTTCTTTCAGTCCCATATAACCGTCCGTAAGCATTTGGCTAATCGTATCCCAGCGCCATTCCAAGTATGAAGTCGCTATCATGGTAGCAATCCCATGAACATATACCCACATTTCAAGGTGAAACAGATAGGCTTCCTGCTCTGACAGTCCCGTATTCTTCATTATGATTTCGATAAGCGGTCTAAGCTCATTTGGCTCATCTTCAGGCGGCTCGGCAGAGCGGTCCCTCATAAAAAGCAGCTTAAACAATTCTCTCTCATCTTTTGCAAAACGGATATATGCCATACCGCTTGCTTTGTAGACAGGATATTCGCCTGCTTCCATATCCCGTTTCAAATACTCCTGATACAATGTGTCGGCTGCCTGTATAACTTCCTGCTGCACCTCCTGCATATTCTGGAACAGACTGAAAATAGGTCTTGACGAAGAACCTAATCTTTCTCCCAAGGCTCTGGCCGTAACAGAAGCAATTCCTCCCTCTCTTGTCATATCCAAGGCAGCCTGCACTACTTCTTGTTTTGTAAATTTGCATTTTGGCGGCATTTTCCTTCCTCCATATTTAAAACATATGTTGCACAACAACTGTTTTAATTATAGTCAAATATCCCCCCTTTGTCAAGCGGCTCTATAAAAGCAAAAAAATCCGAGCGGCGGGACTGCTGTCCAAACAGTCCGACCTCTCGGGAACCCTTTTATTGGGGTACTTTTCTGTACACTTATATACTTATTTTCCAATATCCTCCGCTGCTGCAAAAAACGCCTCCACAACCGCCGCTATGAACGCAATCATTCCGGACTGCATATCGGAAACCCGTTCATGGTAAAAGGAACATTTATTGCCCTGCAGAATCAGCACGATAATCGTAATCATCATGATAAATGCCGCCATACTGCTGATGCCGATAAACGACATAACCTCGCATCCTCTGCGTGCATTTTGTCAGACTTTATTTATCTTTTAGAACAACAAATTCTCCATTCTCACAAATCTGTTCCTTGCATCCGTCCTTAATCAGATATGCTTCTCCAAACAATACTTCCATTCCGTCATTTATCATAATATAGCTTCCGTCATTCATTGCCAAAATCTCATGTTTAAAACTATCAGCATAAACGATATCCTCCATAACTCTTAAACCATCAAGATATTCGTTTTTTAGAACCTGATAATGAGGAAATATATTTAATTCGGTTATCCCCAACCCGGAAATCCATCGTTCATAATACGGATCTATTGCCTCGCCTTCAATTTCCGGTGCCGCATATACAGTGGCCGCGCAATTCATCGATCCTGCACTCCATGCAATAATAAGTCCATTGAAATTCACTAATCTTTCTTTCAGTTTAAGTTTTTTCATAAACTTATTTTGTGTCGGAACATGTCCTCCTGCTACAAGAATAACATCCATTTCTTCCAACTTCTCAATGAGTTCTTCGTTCCTGTCATCACATT
>JAFLSZ010000044.1 GCA_022510665.1 Lachnospiraceae bacterium | reverse complement strand
AGAGAGCGTGCAATCTACGGAATATAATAAAGTATACAAAATGCGGAAACTCAAGTTGTTTCAACTGTATTCCTCAAGACGCTTTTTGAGTTCATCAAGGCTGATACCCTGTTCTTTCGCAATACGGGCCAAATCGTCGTATTCGTATTTTGAACGGGAAATGCCGTAACCGGAGGAGTTCTTGCGGCGAATCTCTCCATAAGGCGTTTGTATGGTTTCCATGCTCCGCTCCAATACATACCGCTTTGTCACAGTCTCCCGCACACCGATTGTCGTCGTATGTTTGAACAGAAGACGAAGAATCGTTTCCCTGTCCCGCTCTTTGCAAATTACCCGCAGCAATGTACCGGGGCGGGACTTTTTCATGCCGACAGGCACGGTATAGACTTCATGTGCGCCGCCTTCAAACAACCGCTCCATTGCAAACCCGAGCGCTTCCGCTGTCATATCATCTACATTACAGGAAAGTTCAAGCATACTATCCGTTTTATCCGCCGTTTCCCCAAACATGGCACGGACGCAGTTTGCCGTCTGAAAATCTTTTTTACCCATTCCGTATCCGATTGCCTGTGTTTTCATAACGGGCATATCTCCGAAACGGGTGGCAAAATGCTTTAAAAGCGCCGCGCCGGTAGGCGTGCAAAGTTCCCCTTTGATACTGCCGCCGTAAACCGGGACATCTTTCAAAATATAGGCGGTTGCCGGAGCAGGCACAGGTAAAATTCCGTGAGCGCACTTTACATTGCCGCTTCCCACATGAACGGGCGAAACAACCACCTCGTCAGGGGAAAGCTCATTCATCAAAAGACATACGGCGGTAATATCTGCAACCGCATCCATCATGCCGACTTCATGAAAGTGAATTTCTGTCACCGGTACGCCGTGGGCGTGGCTTTCCGCCTCGGCAATCAGACCGTAGACCGCCAAAACGTCATTTTTTACCTTTTGAGGCAGCTTTAAATCCGCTATAATATGCTCAATCTCGTGCATACTGCTGTGATGGTGGTTATGTTCGTAACTCTGCTCATGCTCATGGCTGTGATTGTGTTCATGTCCGTGGTGATGTTCATGCTCATGCTCGTGATGGTGATGTTCATGCATCTCCTCATTTTCTTCCGTGCCATGAACCGTAACCGAAATATGCGTTCCGGTTATCCCGCATTTGACGGCATTCTCTTTTTTGATTTGTACGTCAGGGATAGAAAGCGCGTTCAGTTTTGCGATAAATTCATCGGGCTCGGGCAGAAGCTCAACAAGAGCCGCGGTCAGCATATCTCCCGCAGCGCCCATTCCACAATCTAAATACAATATTTTCATTTTTTTGCCTCCATGTGATTAACCTGCCTGCAAGATGTCCGGTTCCGCCGATTACGGCAGAACCGTTTTCACCGTGTGTTAATTTTTTTATTCTGACAGACAACTTTTACCCGTTCGTGCATATAGTATTATAACTACAAAAACGGAGCTTCCTATGCGTCTTTGCGAACTACGACAAAAAGAGGTCATCAACTGCCGCGACTGTGCAAGGCTCGGTTTTGTCGGAGACATCGAGTTTAATGTTACTACCGGCTGCCTTGAAAAAATAATTGTCCCGGGTCCCTGCAAATTTTTCGGATTTTTCGGTTCCGAACACGAGTATGTCATTCCGTGGAGCTGCATCAGGCAAATCGGCCCCGACATCATTTTAGTCGATATCGACTCTAAATCAAGCCTGAAAGAAAATCACGGCTGCTAAAACAATCCGGTAATCTTTCCGTCTTCTCCGACATCAATCCGCTCCGCCGCCGGCGTCTTCGGAAGTCCCGGCATAGTCATAATCGTACCGGTAATGGCGACCACAAATCCCGCGCCCGCGGAAATATACGCCTCACGGATATTGACGGTAAAGCCCTCCGGACGTCCTAACTTCGTCTGGTCGTCGGATAAGGAATACTGGTTCTTCGCCATGCACACCGGCACATTTCCGAAGCCCATCGCCTCAATTTTCGCAATAGCCTTTTTCGCCGCCGGATCATAAGTTACGCTTCCCGCACCGTAAATTTCTTTTGCAATCGTCTCAATCTTTTCACAGATGGATAGTTCGTCCGCATAAAGAGGCTCAAAACGGCTTTCCTTTGTCTCCAAAGTCTCAAGAACTTTATTTGCAAGCTCGATACCGCCCTCTCCGCCGTGTTCCCATACATCGGAAAGCGCAAACTCCGCGCCGCGGCTTTCACAGAACTCCTTCACATAGGCAAGTTCCGCCGCGGAATCCGTTACAAAACGATTTAAAGTTACAACAACCGGAACTTTATATTTTTGTAAATTCTCAATGTGCTTTTCAAGGTTTACAATTCCTTTTTTCAGCGCTTCCACATTCTCCTCCGCAAGCTCCGTCTTTGCTACGCCGCCGTTATATTTTAACGCGCGTACCGTCGCCACAAGCACGACCGCATCCGGCTTTAACCCCGCCATACGGCACTTGATATCAAGGAATTTTTCCGCGCCGAGGTCCGCGCCGAATCCCGCTTCCGTAATGACATAATCCGCGAGCTTTAATGCGGTCTTTGTAGCCCGGACGCTGTTACAGCCGTGCGCAATATTGGCAAACGGGCCGCCGTGTACGATTGCCGGAGTATGCTCCAGCGTCTGAATCAGGTTCGGTCGAAGAGCGTCTTTTAACAGTGCCGCCATTGCACCGACTGCTTTTAACTGCTCCGCCGTTACCGGATTGCCGTCGATATCGTATGCCACAATAATGCGCCCGAGACGTGCCTTTAAGTCATTCATATTTTCGGCAAGACAAAGAATTGCCATAATCTCGGAAGCCACGGTAATGATAAAATGGTCTTCCCTTACCACACCGTCCGCCTTTTTTCCCATACCGATTACGATATTACGAAGAGCGCGGTCATTCATGTCAAGACAACGCTTCCAAATAATCTGTTTTGTGTCAATCCGAAGGGCATTGCCCTGCTGAATATGGTTATCAAGCATTGCCGCAAGCAGGTTGTTCGCAGATGTAATCGCGTGAAAATCGCCGGTAAAGTGAAGATTTAAGTCCTCCATCGGCACAACCTGCGCATACCCGCCGCCTGCCGCGCCGCCCTTAATTCCGAAGCACGGTCCGAGGGAAGGCTCACGAAGCGCAATTACCGCTTTCTTTCCAAGTTTTCCGAATGCCTGGCCGAGACCTACGGTGGTGGTAGTCTTTCCCTCTCCTGCCGGGGTCGGGTTGATTGCGGTCACTAAAACCAGCCTGCCGTCCGGATTATTTTTTACCCTCTCCCAAAGCTCGTCCGTAAGCTTCGCCTTGTACTTTCCGTAAAAATCAAGTTCTTCCTCCGTAATTCCAAGCTGCGCGGCAACTTCTTTCACCGGCTTCATTACCGCTTCCTGTGCGATTTCAATATCCGTCTTCATCTGACCGTCCTCCTTATATTCATTAAATTATACCGCGTATTTTCTATTTTCTTTCCGCGGAAAAATCTTCCTATCCTTTCCGGCAAAGTCTCCGGGATCCGCCATCCGCTCTTTATTTACCACCTCTCCGAAAAAAGCTTTTCGGGAAGTTCCGAAAGGCTCCGGATTTCCATTGTCACCGAAACGTCCTGCGTATTCTCCTTATGATGCGGATTGTACCAACAGGTAGCAATCCCCGCGTTATTCCCGCCTAAAATATCCGAAGTCAGCGAATCCCCGATAATAAGCGTCCGCTCTCTCGCTTCCCCGCCCAACACGGAAAATACCGCGTCAAAAAACTCTTTTCTCGGCTTTTGATATCCGATTTCTTCCGAAATAAACAACGCCTTAAAATAGCCGTCTATTCCCGCCTTTTTCAACCGCCCTCTCTGCGTTTGGGCAAAGCCGTTTGTCACAAGATAACAGTCCGCCTGCCCCGAAAGTGCGTCTAACGTCTCTTTTGCCCCCGGAATCAGGTGGCCGCCGTTGTCTAAGCACTGCTGGTACTTCTCCTGCATTTTCACGGGGTCTGCCTGAACTCCTATCATCTCAAAAAACTCCGCCATACGCCGTTTTTTCAGTTCTTCCTTCGTCAGCTTCCCAAGTTCTAACTGCTTCCAAAGCGAATTATTCAGCGTTTCGTATATCGTACAATACTCCGGCCTAAACGTAAGCCCGAGAAACTCCATCGACTCTTGTAACGACAGCCGCATCGTCTTTTTGAAATCAAACAGGGTATCGTCCGCATCAAACAAAAGAACATCGTATTTCATCAGACATAATCTCCTATAAACTGCTCAAACTCCTCTAACGACATCAGTATCTTGCGTGGTTTCGTACCGCTTTCCGGCCCTACCACACCGGCTTCCGCAAGCTGATCCATAATACGCGCCGCACGGTTAAAGCCGATTTTATAAGCACGCTGCAGCATTCCGATAGAGGCCTTGTCGCTTTCGATAATAAGCTTTCCCGCGTCCGCAAAATACTCGTCGTACCCGCTTTGGTTTCCGGTGCCGCCCGCCTGACCGGCCGCGTTCGGCATATTCGCAATCTTTTCCGTCACTTCCTCATTATATCCGATACTGGCGTTCTGCTCTTTTAAAAACTCCACAACGGCGCTTACTTCATGCTCGGATACAAACGCACCCTGCACGCG
The DNA here is from genome assembly GCA_022510665.1 of Lachnospiraceae bacterium. Taxonomy (GTDB): domain Bacteria; phylum Bacillota; class Clostridia; order Lachnospirales; family Lachnospiraceae; genus SIG307. The sequence goes on along the minus strand of JAFLSZ010000044.1, from coordinate 16,777 downwards.
CACCGGCTTGGAATAGCCGGACGGGAAAAAGAGCATATCACCCTTTCCCAAAAGCTTTTCGGCCCCCGCGCCGTCCAAAATGGTACGGGAATCAATCGCCGACGATACCGCAAACGCGATACGGGACGGAATATTCGCTTTAATCAGGCCCGTAATGACATTGACGGACGGTCGCTGCGTCGCAATTACAAGATGAATTCCCGCGGCACGCGCCAGCTGTGCCAGACGGCAGATTGAATCCTCCACTTCGCCCGGCGCTACCATCATCAAATCGGCAAGCTCGTCCACGATAATAACAATCTGCGGAAGACGCTTGTACTTTTCTTCCTCTAGTCCCTGCTTTGCCGCGTCTTCCACGCGCTCGTTATAACTGTTTAAGTCGCGGACTTTGAGTTCCGAGAACTTCTGATAACGCTCCGTCATTTCAACCACCGCCCAGTTTAAAGCCGCACTTGCTTTCTTAGGGTCGGTCACTACCGGTATCATCAGATGCGGAATGCCGTTGTATACCGAAAGCTCTACCACCTTAGGGTCTACCATAATTAACTTGACGTCCGCCGGATCCGCCTTATATAAAATACTCATAATCAGTGTATTGATGCAGACCGACTTACCGGAACCGGTTGCGCCCGCAATCAAAAGGTGCGGCATCTTCGCAATATCCGTTACCACGGTCTGTCCGCCGATATCCTTTCCCACCGCAAACGCCACTTTGGAACCGTGCGAAACAAACTCTTTGGATTCCAGCAATTCGCGCAGAAGCACGGTAGAATTTTCTTTATTCGGCACTTCAATGCCGACGGCCGCTTTTCCCGGAATCGGCGCTTCAATCCGCACATCTGCCGCCGCAAGATTCAACTTAATATCATCTGCAAGGCTTGTAATCTTACTTACTTTAACTCCCTGCTCCGGCTGCAGCTCATACCGTGTTACCGAAGGACCGCAGCTCACATTCGTAACCGTCACCCGTACCCCGAAACTGTCCAGCGTACTCTGCAGCTTCTGTGCCGTCTCCCGTAAATCCCGTTCCGAAACTCCCTTGACCTCTTTGGGCTTTGTAAGCAGTTCTGTCGGAGGAAAAATATGCTTGTGTACCGGCTCCGAATCCTCTATGACAAGCGGCTTTTCTTCCGCTTCTTTTTCCGCAGGAGCTTTTCTCTCCGTATCTTTTATACTATGCTCTCTTTTTGTTTCTACGGTTGTAGAGCTGTCGTCCGCATTATTTCTTTCGTGTCTGTCTTCCGGCTGCTCCGTATCACGGACAGTCTCCCGCTCCGCCTGTTTCGTTTCCGTAGACGGGGAACTCCCCCAAAATACCTGTCCGCCCGAAGTCTGTCTGTCCCGCGGACCTCCGAGTGCCTCAAGCTGCTCCGCAACGGTCGGTTCCCTGTGCGCCGCCGTCGTATGTTTCAAAGGTTCAGCTGCCGGAGATACCGAAACCGGCTCTTTATACTCAGACTTTTTCTGTACCGTCTGTCGTTCTACATATGTAGTATCTTTGTATTCCCCTGTCTCCGGAGAAATTTCCATCATATGAAGCCCCGTATTCTGCGTATTCTGCCATACCTTTTCCTCATCGTAAAACGTATTCACTTCGGATACCGTCTGTTCCGGCAAAGTATACGTTCCCCCCATATCCGCCGTATAATCTCCGGTCGGCGTCCTGCCGCCGAAAAAATTTCTCTTTTCTTTTTCCTTCTCCTTCTTCGCCGCCCGCGTCTGTGGTTCCGTTCTGCCTCCTGCGGTTTCCATTCCCATCTTTTCTTCCTCGGACAGCAGATACGTCTTGGCGCGCCGTTCCCCCAGCTCTCGCCGCTTTTCTTCTATCAGGCGTTCTCTCTCCGCCTGCCTTTGTTCAAACGACTCCCTGCGCTCCATCGCGTGCGCCTTATGAAGCACATACCGCTCGCTGCCGCGCTTTGCAATCCACGCAAACAGCGCCTTCTTGGAAAACAGCATAAAACAGACAAGAAATACCGCAATCACAACAACAAAAGAACCGACTCTGCCAAACAGCGGTTCAAACAAATAGCAGACAAAGCCGCCGAAAATACCGCCGCCCTTTTTGTAAGTTTTCGCAAGCGTAAAATACTCGCCGAGCGAAATCGCAGCACCTTCTTCTTTCGGAGTCCACTGCTCCGGAAGATAGGTCGTCAAAAGCTGAATAAACGCCGTCAGCATAAATACCATACCAAAGATATACAGCATCTTTGCAAAAAGCTTGCGGCTGCCACGGTTTGCAAGGAAAAACGCCATGCCGAAAAACAAAATAATCGGAAATAAATATGCCAGAATACCAAACAGCCCGAACATCACGCCGTTAATCGCGCTGCCAAACGCACCGCCTAAATTAAAATTGCTTAAAAACAGCAGTACCGACACCACAAGAGTAATCATCAGCACAACTTCATTCTGAAGTTCGTACGACGCCGCATTTTTACTGTTTCCGCTCCTTGCGGCAGAACTGCTTTTTCTCTTGGTGCCCGCGGTACTTCCCGCTCCGCTTCCCGTCCGCTTACGGGCTGTCCCCGCAGACGTACTTCTTTTCGTTCCTGTTCCCTTGCTTCCGGCCGCCATTTCCTTCCTCTTCCTCCTCAAACTCTAAGCCAAAAGGCTGAATATTACCGCAAATGCTCCCATCGCAAAGCAGTAATACGCAAAATACTTAAACTTTTTCCCCCGTACAATTACAAGCATCGTCTTAATGCATATATATCCTACGACTCCCGCGATTACGGTTCCCGTCAGATAATTCGCCGCGTCGGAAACCGACAGCATTTCCGGCGAAAAATCAAGCAGTTCCAAAACGAGCGCGCCCAAAATTGCAGGAATTGACATAATAAAAGAATACTTCACCGCAAACTCTCTGGAAAAACCGCACGCAATGCACGCGGTTATCGTCGTACCGGAACGGGAAATCCCCGGAAACGTCGCAAGCCCCTGTGCCGTACCGACAATCGCCGCCTTCCCGTAAGACGCGTCCTTTTCCGTAATCTTTCCGTCCGCGAGGCGGTCAGAAATAAAAAGCTGTATACCGTTTAACAGCAAAAGAACTCCCGGTACAAGAAGCGATGCGGAAGCCGCATGAATCACATCTTTCAGTAAAATTCCCAGAATCCCCGTCGGTATCGTGGAAACAATCACCAACAGAACAAAACGGCGGTACGGCGTCGTGACAACCGGCTGCCATTTCTGCCGCTTTGCCGCACATAAATACACGCTCTTAAAAAACTGGCCGAGCAGGGCAAAGCCCTCTTTTATCAGTTCAAAAATATCTTTATAAAATGCCACAAATACCGCCGCCAGTGTCCCCAGATGCAGTAAAACATCAAAGAGCAGCCCCGTATCCGTATCAAATTCCAGCACATACCTGAAAATAGCCAGATGCCCCGAACTGCTAATCGGCAAAAACTCCGCAACTCCCTGAATCAACCCCAAAATAACCGCTTTTATTAACTCCATTTTGTTTCCTCTTTTCCATTTCCTATCCCTTAATTATATAAGAAACTTTCAAAAAACTCAACCCTCTCCCATGGAAAAGTTTTCATAAAAAAAGTGCAGACAGCCCTTCGTTCACCGCCAAAAGCTGTCTGCCGTACTTTGTATTTCCTATTCCTCCGTCTTAAATATCGCTTTGCAGAAATTATAAATTCCGCTTGAAATCGCCGGTTCACTGTGGTCGGAGCCCGGAACAATCCACCAGATATGATTCACTTCATTTCTATTCAAAATGTTATGGTAACTCTCCGGGAAAGTGCCGACTACATTATCGTTATCGCCGCTGCAGAGCATAAATACATACGGGCTTTCTTCCTCCGTATCAAATTTAACATCTTCCTCCGCGAACTGTCCCGGATGCGCCATTGCCCAGTCCCTGCCCGGAACCAGTCCCGGCGCGGGAGCAATCGAGCCGATATATCCGAACAAATCCGGACGCATCAATCCGATAGCAATCGCTTCACGGCCTCCCATGGAAAAACCGATAATTGCGGTATTTTCCCTGCCCGTCGCCACCGAATAGTTATCCTCCATAAACGGCATCAAATCAGCCGTAAGATCGTTTACAAAATTATCGTATGCCTTAGTATTTGCGACGTCAATCGCCGTACAAACATCCTGCGTCTTACTCGCGTACATATACGGAAATACCAGAATCATCTCCTTTGCATCGCCTTTTGCAATCATATTGCCGACCGTAATACGCGGACCGCTGTTTCCGTCGCCGATCATAGAAGTCTCATCTCCGAAAATGCCGTGCAGCACATAAAGGACAGGGTATTTCTTTTCTTCGGTATACCCTTCCGGCAGCAGGATAATCACATTCCTGTTCTTTTCACAAGTTTCGGAATAATAACTCGTTTTCACAATCCGCCCGTATGTAACGTCTGCCTTATTTATCCGGTATTCCGGCGGACAAGTTACTTCAATCGTAATATTTTCCATATTCTTTCCTTTCCCAAAATCAAACCATGTGTTAATTTTTTCCGGTTCTTTTGTCGGTTCCGGCGTCACAGTCGGAGCTTTGGTCGGTTCCGGTGTTGCCTCTAAAGTCGGTTCTGCGGTCGGTCCCGCGTCCGGTACTTCAGTCGCCGTAGGATTTGGCGTCGGAACCTCGTTTGCCGCTTTCCCGCAGCCCGCGATTCCGAGCAGCGCACACAGCAAAACCGATGCCCCGTACCTGCTTTTTCTAAAACCTTTGCATTTCCTCATTTCATTTCCTCCGCAAAAAAACTGTATCTAACGCTATAATTATATCCCACTCTTTTCTTTCCGTCAATAAAGTCTTTTAAAAACCTTGAGCAAAAAAACATTGAATTTTCCTCCCGGAAACGATATAATCAAGATAACGTATGGCGCCCCGTGTTCCATACGCAACAATTAGAAAAACGGAGGAAACCATATGACAATTCCTAAAACAGGCATGCTTCCGGCAATGGGCTGGAACTCATGGAACACATTTACCTGGGACATCAATGAAAACCTGATTAAAAATGTAGCCGATCTTTTCGTATCGGAAGGCTACAAAGATGCGGGTTACGAATACATCGTAATCGACGACTGCTGGAGCCTGCGTGAAAGAGACGCAAACGGCAACATCGTTGCCGACCCGAACAAATTTCCGAGCGGCATGAAGGCGCTTGCCGACTATATCCACGAAAAAGGCTTAAAATTCGGTATGTACTCCTGTGCCGGAACACATACCTGTGCGGGTTTTCCGGGCAGTTTCGAGCATGAATTTCAGGACGCGGAACAGTTTGCGTCATGGGGCGTTGATTTCTTAAAATATGACTACTGCTTCAAGCCGCGCCAGATGAACGGCGAACTGCTTTATAAGCGCATGGGAATTGCCTTAAAAAACTGCGGCAGGGACATTCTGTTTTCCGCCTGCAACTGGGGCGCGGACAACGTATACCAGTGGGTTCGTGAATCCGGCGCACATATGTACCGTTCTACCGGAGACATTCAGGACAGCTGGGATTCAATTAAAAATCTCGCCATTTCCCAGTTAGAAAAAGAATGCTACACCGGTACTTATTGCAGCAACGACATGGACATGCTCGTTGTAGGAATGTACGGCGGCAGCAACAACGACTTTATCAAAAACAGCGTCGGCGGCTGCACCGATATTGAGTACAAAACACATTTTTCCCTTTGGGCACTGATGGGTTCCCCGCTTATGATCGGCTGTGATATCCGCAAAGCGAACAAGGAAACGAAGGACATTCTTTTAAACAAAGACTTAATTGCCATCAATCAGGACCCGGAGTGCCGCGGCGCGTACCGTATCAAGCCGGAGCCGCAGTGGTTCCACGGGTATGACGCGTTTATGCTTGTAAAGCTTTTAACCAACGGCGACCTTGCCATCGGCTTTTTCAACCTTGGCGAAGGAAACAGGGAGCTTCCGCTTCTGTTCTGGGATATGGGAATCCCGTATGCGTCCGGCACGGCACTTTCCCTGTACGACTGCTGGGAACACAAAGAACTCGGCACATTTACCGAACGCTTTGCTCCTACCGTTGCGGCGCATGACTGTCTTGTTGTACGTGCAAAGGTCGTAAAGCGATGAATCCGTACTACGCCCAAACCGGTTCCGTACCGGAAGATGCCGACATGCGGGCAGCTTCCGTCTGTAAAACCTGCGGCGCCGTTTTGGCCGCCGACGATAAAGCGATTTACATGAAGCTGATTTCCAGAACAGCTACTTCGTTTCTTTGTATCGACTGCCTCGGAAAGCAGCTCGGCTGCGGACGAGAGCCGATTGAAGAACGCATCCGCTATTACAGGGAGTCCGGAAACTGTACGCTGTTCAGGTGACTGGCATCAAATATTTCAAAAAAGAACAAAAGGCCGTATACCTCTCTTTGGAGCGGAATGCGGCCTTTTTGCGTTGAATAAGCAGGCGACTCTTTATTCTTACTTTTTTTCTCTCTGCTCCATCATCTCATAAATTTTTTTCATGGCCGCGTGAATGCCTCCGACCTCGTCAATCAGGCCCTCTCTTACCGCATCCTTTCCTACCAGAATCGTGCCGAGGTCCTTTGTCAGTTCCCCTTCTTTCAGCATCATTTCCTCAATGCGCTCCTTTTTTACCTTGCTGTGCGCTTCCACAAAACCGGTGATGCGGTCCTGAATCCTCCGGAAATAATCATAAGTCTGGGGCGCTCCGATCACCATGCCGCTCATGCGGACCGGATGTACAATCATGGTTCCGGTCGGTACAATAAACGAATAATCGGTGGATACCGCGAGCGGCACGCCAATGGAATGCCCGCCGCCGAGTACCAGCGACACCGTCGGTTTGCTTAATGACGCAATCATTTCCGCGATGGCAAGCCCGCTTTCCACGTCACCGCCCACGGTATTTAATAAAATCAAAAGTCCTCCGATGTCCTTATCGTCCTCAATCACCGCAAGCTGCGGCAGGACATGCTCATATTTTGTCGTTTTCACATTCTGCGCCAGACTCTCATGTCCTTCAATTTCCCCGATAATCGAAAGCAAATGCACCCTTTTTCCCGGTTCTTCCGTATTCAATACGGTCTGTCCGTACTCCGAAATCTTTTCGTCGCGCTGTTTTGCCGCCTCACGCTGCTCTTTTCTTTCCTCGGAAGACTTATTTTCCCCGGAATCCGACTCATTTTCGTCAGAACTGTTTCTTTCTTTGTCAAACGCCATACTGTTCTACCTTCCTTTTTTGGTAACAGTATGCCCGAAAGAATAGGGATTTAAACTTGACTTTCTTTGTGCATTATGCCATAGTAATAAGTAGTTTACCGGTATATACAATGTCATATAAGTAAGGGGACGACATGATATGAATACAAGAGAAACAGAGTTTCTGAAACTTGAGGAAGAATTGCTGAATGCCAGAAAAAAGCTGAACAATTTGATTCAGGAATACTATATTGAAACCCAGCCGACAAAAAGTCAGCCTTCGCAGGAATCTGAACTCAAATCGTTATATCAGGATAAAATTAACTATCTGGAAGCGGAAACACAATACCTGCACCGCCAGCTTCAGCTCTTGAAGCGCATACAGCCTGAACCGGAAAAAACAAATCCTCAATCAGAATCATCCAAGCCACAGACGATTCAGAACGCGGAAACAATACAAATGCCGCAGGCAGCACAAAACCTGCGGGCACAGCAAAATCAACCACTGCCGCAAAATACTCCGGTGCGGCAAAATCCGCAGATACAGCCGCGGCCGCAGGCATTCCGGAATGTTCAGCCGCAGCCTGTGCCTCAAAAGCCTTCCCGTAAGCCGCAGGAATATGAAAAAATGTTCGGCAAGAGCTTTATGGGTATTTTTGCGTCCGTCCTGATTTTTATCAGTCTGGTTATTTTTGCCACACTGGTACTGCCTTATCTGGATGATGTCATGAAACTTATCGGTCTTTATGTCCTCAGTTTCGGAATTCTTGGCGCAGGTTTTTTCCTGTATCACAAGAACAAAAATAATAAGTTTTATATCGCTGTCATCGGCTGCGGAACCGGCTCTTTATATCTTTCATTATTATTGAGCAATCTGTATTTTAAGGTGTTAGGTGACATTGCTTTATATTGCCTTATTTTAGTCTGGGCAGTTTTCGTAAAAAATCTGACAAAGCTGAAAAGTCTTGTTTTCCAGATAATCGGCCAAGCCGGAATCTTTATCGCGACTATATTGGGAACGATTTTATGCGTCAGTAACGGCGATGAAAAGAAATTTTTTGTACTGACATTATTTTATTTGCTGTCCTCTTTCGTTTTTTCCGAAATAGACATAGCATATTTAAAGTATATCACATATTTCCGCAAAGGCGCAGATGCGGGCCGGACATCTGCCGAGCCTCCTTACTACGAAGACCGCCTTTGCAGCCATATCAGCAAATCTTTAAATGCAGCGGTCTTTCTGCTTGGTTTTGGCTCTATGGAAACGAGCGGATTTAAAACTGCCGGCATCCTGCTTTTCATGCTTTTTCTGCTGTTGGAATATTATCTTACCTTCCGCGAATCCTGCAGACACGGTCTTGCTTTTCAGATATTAACCGTTGCAAATACTTTTTTAATGATTGGTTTCTTTCACGAAGTCACGTCGGCGGTTTCGGAAAACTATTCCGATATATTCATCTATGTGGCTGCCGTTGCCGTACTGATTTATTCAGAGATAAAAAATGCCCGGTTTAAGAATTACACACTGATTTGGTGCGCCATTCTTGCATTCGCGGGCTGCCGCAGCAATCATTGGATTTACGAGCATTTATATGCTTACCTGACTGTCATACCGTTCCTGTTATACGGTAAATGGAAGGATAAAAAACTATATCTGAATACAGGCCTTGTATATCTTGCCGGGTTATGGATTGCTGTACTGCCGTCATATGAATACAGCGGTTATAGGAGCGCAGAGTGCTTTATTATGATAGCTGCCGTCTGTGCTGCCTTCCTATATACCTGTTATGACTCCGAATATACAGGATTTAAAATATCGGGATATATCCTGCTCTGTCTGACTGTTATGGAATTTATACACGATTCCGCTCTCACACTGATGCAAGACTATGCCGCACTGCCTTTTCATGAAATCGAGCGTATCAATTCCAAAGCCAACCTGATTGCCTTTTTCACTCTCGCGCTGGTGCATCTGCTGTTGAGTAAGCTGGAGTATTTCGGAAATCAAAAGCCTGTGGAATGGATGATGTTTATTATTAATGCTCTGCTGATGTTTGCAGGCTGTACTTTCATGCATGATATGCCGTGGCAGATTCCAACCATCCTGATTACGGTATTACTGTTCCTGATTAATTCTAAAAGGCTGCTGCCAAAACATAAGTTCGCAGGATATTATGTTGCGCTCAAATACACCATACTCATGATTAACATTTTGGGCTCTTTCTATGTTGAAAGTTATATTATCAGCATCTGTCTGCTGCTCTTTGCCATCGTAAGTATTGTGGCGGGCTTTTATATGGATACCGCTTCTTTCCGGCTGTACGGCCTGATTTTATCCATGATCAGCGTTGTTAAACTGATTCTGATAGACATTCATTACGACAGCACGCTAAAAAGCGCATTAAGCTTCTTTGTCTGCGGGGTACTGTGCTTTATCATCAGCTTTATCTATCATAAAATAGATACCGGATTCAAGAACAAAGATTAGTTCCCGAATCGTTTAAACAGAAGTTTTGTTAAGGAGGGGCCGCCGTATAACAACAGCAGCCCCTCCTTTTCTTATATCTTTTCTCTTATACCTTTTTTCCTAATTACCGCAAGGCTCAAACTTCCATAGCTGGTTCTCTGCGCCGTAATAGTCCCACTGACATACATTTACGCCGTCTGACGTTCCCCAGTTATATACATCCAATGCCTTGCTATTGTTTGTAACTTTTGTTGCAATACCGTATACGCCAAAAGTCGAGGTTCCCATAAGTTTAAACTTCTGCGCATCCGCTCCATTGGCGGAATATGTCTGGATATTCGTTCCGGCGTTCTTCTCTCCGTACTGCACGTCAAGCATATATCCGTGTCCGTTCTTTAACGTAATACAGCCGTCTCCCATGTTGGTAAGATACCACTTCTGTCCTGCCACACCGGAACCGGTACCGATTACCACGTTCACACCGTTTCCGCCCCGGTTGCCGTCTACCTGCAGATACTTCTGCGCATTTATGTTCTTGATATAATACCAGCCGTCGCTAAGAACCGTACTGCTGCCGGAAGAACTGCCGCCCGAAGTTCCGGCGCTGTAACCTGCGTCTCTGTACGCATCAAGCACACGGTAATAAACATATTTCGCGTTGCCTAATGTTGAAAACAGTAACGGAGTTTCTCCCTTAATCCAAGTAACATTATCCGAAATTCCCCATATGGTAAGTCCGGTAATGTTGCCGCCGTTTCTCTTGACCGACAAAATATTTGTCATTAAATCATACATATAATTTGCCTGATCCACACTGCCTTTATTTACAACATCAAGCTCCGTAATCTGTACTTCGAGGCCTGCGTTTACAAAGGATTTTAACGCATTCGTATAATACTCCACACTCGGAAAGGTTGTTCCGAGATGCGACTGCATTCCTACACCGTTACATATCTTTCTGTCCGAGTTGATGTAACGAATCATGCTGATGACATCATTCACTTCCATGTATGTATTAAAGTCATTATAGAACAAACCTACGGAATCCGTTAATCCGAAATAACTGATACAGTCATACGCATACTGAAACGCACGCTTTACAAACTCAGGCGACGTATTTACACTGCCGTATATCCGCTGCCAGCCCGAATTTGTCGCATGTAAATACTCATTTACAACGTCCCATGCGTATACCACTTTACCGTACGGGCTCGTGTATACATGATTCATAACGGATTTGATGTAATATTCCATACGGGCGTTCATCTGCTCCGCCGATACATATCCGTAATTTGTCGAATATCCGACTCTGAAAAACCAGTCCGGCGTCTGGCTGTGCCAAACCAACGTATGCGCACGCATAGAAAGTCCGTTTTCATAGCAGATTTTAAGAGCTTCGTCCAATGTGCCGAAGTTAAGTTTAGGCAGATACGTCTCCTTACACGAAGAAGGTACATAATACCCTAAACTTTTTGCCGTATCTTGTGTTATAAGGTTCGGCGAATACCCAAGCAGCGCGTCCGGTTTCATTTCGTTTTCCAGCGTAATGCTGTTATACTGCGTCTTAACGTGCGCCAATGTAGCGGCGTCTCTTAACTGATTCAGATTGATACACGTTCCCGAATAACCGAATAACGAGCCGTAAGTATTCAGTAATGTCTCCTGTGCCGCGTCTGCGTTCCGGCCCGGTACCAGCATTGTCCCCAACAAAAGAGTAAAAGCTAACATACCTCCGATTAGCTTTTTTAATCCTTTTTTCATTTTTGCAAACCCTCCAAAAATAATGTTTCATTGTTTATAAGTAACATACCTGCATTTATATACATCAAATTTGATTCGTAACAATTTGTAACTCTTGCGTTCTCCCTCCTATCCTTTACTTATTAAACCAAATTTAATATATACCTTTCTCTTATAATACAAATTATAGCATCGTTTTTGGACAAATCCAACAAAAGCTTTCTGGGTAACCCAGAAAGCTTTTGTGCATTTTCAACAACTTCATACATTATTCGACAACCGTTACCTTATCCAGCGCCTGTTTCAAATCCGCAATCAAATCATCTACATTTTCGATACCGACGGAAAGACGGATTAAATCCGGTGCCACGCCTGCCTCCGCAAGCTGCTCATCGGTCATCTGACGGTGGGTATGGCTTGCCGGGTGAAGAAGACATGTCTTCGCGTCCGCTACATGGGTAACGATAGATGCAAACTTTAACTGATCCATAAAACGGATGGAAGCCTCTCTGCCTCCTTTAATCCCGAACGAAAGCACGCCGCAGGTTCCCTTTGGCATATACTTCTGCGCAAGCGCGTAATACGGGTCGCTTTCCAGTCCCGCGTAGTGTACCCACGCTACTTTTTCCTGCGCCTGCAGAAACTTTGCAACCGCCAGCGCATTCTGACAGTGACGCTCCATGCGAAGCGGCAGGCTTTCCAAACCCAGATTCAAATAAAAGGCGTTCTGCGGGGACTGGACCGAGCCCAGGTCTCTCATTAACTGCGCGGTGGCTTTTGTGATATACGCGCCTTTCCCGAACCGTTCTGCATACGTGATTCCGTGGTAGGACTCATCCGGTGTGGTAAGTCCCGGATACTTCTCCGCGTACTTCATCCAGTCGAAATTGCCGCTGTCAACGATACAGCCGCCTACGCCGACCGCATGCCCGTCCATGTATTTCGTGGTAGAATGGGTAACGATATCCGCGCCCCACTCAAACGGTCTGCAGTTTACCGGCGTTGCAAACGTATTGTCTACAATAAGCGGCACGCCGTGGGAATGTGCGAGCCTCGCGAACTTTTCAAAATCAAAAACGGACACGGTCGGGTTGGTAATCGTTTCCCCAAACACCGCTTTGGTATTCGGACGGAAGTATTTTTCAAGTTCCTCTTCCGGCAGTTCCTGATCTACAAACGTACATTCAATCCCCATTTTCTTCATGGTGACGCCGAACAGGTTGTAAGTACCGCCGTAAATAGAAGAAGACGCGATAAAATGATCTCCTGCCTCGCATATATTAAAAACGGCATAAAAATTCGCCGCCTGACCGGAAGAAGTAAGCATTGCCGCCACGCCGCCTTCCATAGCGCAGATTTTTGCCGCTACCGCATCGTTGGTCGGATTCTGCAGTCTTGTGTAAAAATAACCGTCCGCTTCCAAATCAAATAACTTTCCCATCGCGTCACTGGAATCATACTTAAAGGTCGTACTCTGATAAATCGGAAGCTGTCTTGCTTCTCCCTGCTTCGGTTTCCAGCCTTCATGGATACATTTTGTTTCGATTCCTGTCATAGTTTTACTCTCCTTTTCTTAAATTACATTTTTTCAAACCGCCTCAAAAGTTTCGTTTCGGCGCCTCCCATTTCGCCTACCAGGCAAATGCTTAATTTCTCCGGACAAAGCACCTGATTTGCGTACTGCTTTAAATCCTCCGCGGTCACCCGCTCGATTTTTTCCAGTTCTTCTTCCTGTAAAACTACGTGCCCCCTGAGCATTACCGCCCGTCCGTTTCCTTCCATGCGGCTCTGTACGCTCTCTTTGGATAAAATAGCTTCCGTCCGGATCAGCGCCTTATGAGTCCGCAGCGTTTCTTCCGAAACCGGCTTTTCCCTGAGCGTGTCGCATACCTCCAGACTGTGGCAGAAGACCGCCTCCGCCTGTGACGGTGCGCTTACCGCATCAATATGTAAAAGCCCTTCCTTCGCATACGGGCATCCGTAGGAATATACCGCATAGGCAAGTCCTTCTTCCTCTCTTATTTTCTGAAACAAAAGAGAATTATTGCTTCCGCCCAGTACCGAATGAAACACCGCTGCGATATATCGTTTCTCATCCAGATAAGAAATTCCCGGAAATACCAGATTCATGTGAATCTGAGACGTATCCCGTTTCGCGCGGCAAAAACTTCTGGTATATTCCGCCGCCGCCCGGTTCTGCACCGGCACAAACTCCTTTTGTTCAAAAGCCGCCTTGTAACGCTTCCCGTAACGCGCGTCCCAGACAGCATCTTCTCTTTTTAAAGCACCCGCGCTCCTTTGCCCCCGCGGGCAGAACAGCTGCAAAAGGCGCTCCGTCACCCGCTCCTTTTCAAAAGCCCCCGCTACCGACAGCACCATACGCTCCGGACGGTATTCTTTCTGATAAAAAGTCAGAATATGCTCTCTTGTAAAGCCGCGTACTATACTTTTGTTGCCCGAAATCTGAAACCCTAACGGATGTCCCCGCCACACACGTTTCTGCGCCATTTCATGTACCAAATCATCCGGAGAATCATTATACATATCAATCTCTTCGTAGATGACCCCTTTTTCTTTGGAGAGCGCTTTGGAATCAAACACGGAATGCAGCAGCATATCGGAAAGCACTTCCATCAGGCAGTCCAATTCTTCCGCGGTCGTCACGCCGTAATATGCCGTATATTCTTTTCCGGTATAAGCGTTGACCGTATCACCCAGACGCGCGGTAATATCCGCGAGAGCCTTCGCACTACGGCTCTTTGTCCCCTTGAACAGCATATGTTCAATCATATGGGAAATGCCGTTATTCTCTTTTGTCTCACAGACAGACCCCACGCCTACGAACACACCGAACGCAGCCGTTTTCACATAGGGCATCGGCTCTAACACCACCCGGATGCCGTTAGGCAGACTTATTTGCTCAATTTGCTCCGTCATACACTCCTCTTTCCCGTTTCGCACAGGCGCCTGCCCGCACGAAAGCAAAAGGGGCCGCGCAAAAACGGCAGCCCCTTTCTTTACGCCAACTTTGGCTGTTTTATTTTACATCTTTGATACTGAAACTGATTCTTCCCATCTTGTCCTTGCCGAGGCAGACCGCCTTTACAACGTCTCCCAAGGTCAGAACATCCTCTACATGGTTGATGCGCTCCTTGGAAATCTTGGAAATGTGAACCATTGCCTCCTTGCCCGGCGCAAATTCAAGGAATGCACCGAACTCCTTAATACTGACAACCTTACCTTCCAATACCTGACCTTCTTCAAAATCGGTCACAATAATCTGAATCAACTCGACCGCACGCTGCATACCTGCCGGGTCGGTGCCGCAGATGGAAACCGCTCCGTCATCCGTAATATCAATCTTAACGCCGGTTTCTTCAATGATTGCATTGATGGTCTTTCCTCTCTGGCCGACCACATCACCGATTTTCTGCGGGTCAATCTGAATCTGTATAATCTTCGGCGCATACTTGCTGACCTCAGGACGCGGCTCGGCAATCGCAGGCTTCATGCAGTTTTCCATAATGAACATTCTCGCTTCACGGCATCTTGCGATTGCACCTTCTACGATACTTCTTGTCAGACCGTGTATCTTAATATCCATCTGAATCGCGGTAATACCCTCATCCGTACCGGTCACCTTAAAGTCCATATCACCAAAGAAATCCTCCAAGCCCTGGATATCCGTCAGCAATACATACTCATCGTCCGTATCGCCGGTAACAAGACCACAGGAAATACCCGCAACCATCTTGCGAATCGGTACGCCCGCTGCCATAAGCGACATACAGGAAGCACAGGTAGACGCCATCGAAGTGGAACCGTTGGATTCAAATGTTTCGGAAACGGTACGGATTGCATACGGGAACACATCCTCACTCGGAAGTACCGGAAGGAGCGCTCTCTCCGCCAATGCCCCGTGACCGATTTCACGGCGTCCCGGTCCTCTGGAAACCTTTGTCTCTCCTACGGAATAGGACGGGAAATTATAGTGGTGCATATAACGCTTGGACACTTCGTTCTCGTCAAGGCCGTCCAACTTCTGCGCGTCGGAAAGCGGCGCCAGGGTACAAACATTACAAATCTGGGTCTGTCCTCTGGTAAACATTGCGGAACCGTGTACGCGCGGGATAATATCTACTTCTGCCGCAAGTTTACGGATCTGGGTAATCTCTCTGCCGTCCGGACGCTTGTGGTCCTTTAAAATCATCTTACGAACGGTCTTTTTCTGATACTGATAAACCGCCTCGCCGAGTACCGCAAGCCATTCCTCGTTCTCCGCAAAGGCTTCTTCCAACTTCTCGGTAATCAGGCGGATATTCTCCTCACGCTTCTGCTTTTCATCGGTAAATACCGCATCTTCCATCTCGGCCGGCGGAACGATTTCTTTAATTGCCGCAAACAGTTCTTCCGGAACCGCACAGCTTGTATACTCGTGCTTTTTCTTGCCGCACTCCGCCACAATCTGATCAATAAACGCAATTACTTTCTGGTTGATTTCATGCGCCGCGTAAATCGCCTCAATCATCTTTGCTTCCGGCACTTCGTTTGCACCGGCTTCAATCATAATAACCTTTTCTCTTGTGGAAGCTACGGTAAGCTTTAAGTCGGATACCTTATTCTGAGAAGAATTCGGGTTAAATATAAACTCGCCGTTAATCAAACCTACCTGGGTCGTAGCACACGGACCGTCAAACGGAATATCGGAAACCGCTACCGCAATCGCGGAACCGAGCATTGCGGTCAGCTCCGGGCTGCACTCCGGATCTACGGACATAACCATGTTGTTTATGGTTACATCGTTTCTGTAATCCTTCGGAAACAGCGGACGCATCGGACGGTCGATAACACGGGAAGTAAGTACCGCATTCTCGGAAGCCTTTCCTTCCCTGCGGTTGAAGCCGCCCGGAATCTTACCTACGGAATATAACTTTTCTTCATACTCTACGCTTAACGGGAAAAAGTCGATTCCTTCCCGCGGCTTCTCGGAAGCCGTGGCAGTGGAAAGCACCGTCGTATCCCCATAGTGCATAAAAGCTGCACCGTTTGCCTGTGCGGCAACTCTGCCGATATCTACGGTCAGGGTTCTGCCCGCAAGTTCCATTGAAAAACTCTTGTACGCCATTTTTAATCTCCTTTGACTTATTTTACGGAGACACCGAAACAACTGAAAAACACAACAGAAACTGTTTTGCTTTTCAGAAGTCTCGGATACTGTCTCCGCCAATTATTAATTATACCACAATATGTAAAAAAAAGCCAGTAATTTTTTACACTCGAGTTTTCGCATTTTTTAGTTGCCTTAAAAATTCCGTAGATTGTACGCTGTCTTATTTTTGCATTTGTCTGAGGGACTTACGTTTAGCGGAGCCGGAATCACCTCTTAGAGCCGGTTAGGCGCGAGGACGCACCCGA
>JAFLSZ010000043.1 GCA_022510665.1 Lachnospiraceae bacterium | reverse complement strand
CGGAATCACCTCTTAGAGTCGGTTAGACGCAAGGACACACCCGAGCGGTTTAACGACTCTTAGAGGAAGTCCGGTGCAGCGTTGCGTATGCAAAAATAAGATAGCGTGCAATCTACGGAATATAAAAAAGTATACAAAATGCAAAAACTCAAGGATATCTTGCTTTGCGGCTGTCTAGCTTTCATACGGACGAATGCGCAGTTTTGCCCCGACGGACTCACAAATTTCCCGACAGCGCTTCTGTTCCTCCGGCGTCGTTACAACATCAACTACCGTCATGACAACATTCGGTACATAAGCGGTGCAGTCTTTTGTATACGCAAGCATTGCATCATAGGACGCCGGGCCGAATTTCGGGCGGACAAGCCTGTTATAATCTTCCCGGTTCGTCGCGTTCAGACTGACGGAAACGGTATCAATCAGCCCCGCCAGCTTATGCGCCGTCTTTTCGTTCCAAATCAAATCCGCCAGACCATTCGTATTAATGCGAATTTTGGTGTCATACCTCTCCTTTACATACTTTGCTGCCGACAGCAAATCGTCAAGGCGTTCCGTCGGCTCACCGTAGCCGCAAAATACCAGTTCTTCATATTTTGTCCAATCCCATGCGTCGATACTTTCACAGACCTCTGCCACGGTAGGCTCACGCTCCAGCCAAAGCGGTTCCGAGCCGAAAATCCCTTCCCCGTTCTGCCTTAAACAGAACGTACAGGCGCAGGGACAGCGGTTCGTCATATTCACATAAATTCCGTTTTTTACCGGATAAGTTATCGTCATCATAGTCTCTTTCCTCCGTTTATAATATGTTCCCTGACTTTGAGCTTATCCAAAGCGGTTCCAAGGCAGACAAAAAGAATGCTGCTTAACAAAGATTGTGTAACATATCCGGGAATTCCGGCAAGCGGCGCAGCAAAATTTCCGGTTAAAACAGCCTCGTAAAGATAGTATCCGCCAATGCAGACCGCCGCGGCGGGAATAAGAGCAAGAAGATTTCTTCCCGAAACCATTTTTTTACCTTTTGCGGTAAAAAACAGGACCGTCACCGTTTTTATAACGACAGAGCCCGGCGCCCACATGGCAAATCCGGTAAGGCAGTCCGCCAAAAGCGCGCCAACCGCGCCAACTACAGCTGCATACGGCAGCGGAAGCATACAGGCCGCAAGATAGATAAAACCGTCCCCCACATGGGTATATCCCGTATGGCTCGGAATATGAAGGTAAGCCGTAAACACAAATACAACCGCGGTGAATACACCGGTAAGACACATATACCTTATTTTTTCATGTTTCTCATGTTTCATCTTCAAACAACCCCTTTTCGATTTCCGCTAAATATTCCTCAAAACAAATCCCGTCCGTCTTAGGCAGAGAAAGTTCCATAGTACGGCGCAGGGTTTTTGCGATAAACGCAGCCGCATGGCGCACGGAGCGGATAAAATCCGCTCCTCTTACCGCATCTGCGGCAAGAATGGACGAAAATACATCTCCCGTCCCCGAACGGCACGGTCCCGCCTTATGCTCCCTGACCGTGACGGGCTCCTTTCCCGCTTCATAGACAAAGTTATCCAGAGCTTCTCCCCGTTCCAGACCGGAAATCACGATTTTTTCCGGCCCCATCCTGCTCAGCTTTTCGCACAGCTCAACAATCCGGTCATCCTCCATATCCGCACGATAGTCCGTATCGGTAAGAAAACAGGCCTCCGTCAGATTCGGCGTCAAAATATCCGCATACGGTATCAGAGCCTTCATCTGTCCGGCAAGCTCCTGTGAGTACGTCGGATAAAGCCTTCCGTAGTCTCCCATCACCGGATCAATGACGGCAACGGTCTCTTCGTCCTTAAAACGCTCTAAAAATTTTCTTACTATCCTTATCTGCTCCGGAGAACCTAAAAAGCCGGTCAGTATTCCGTTAAAACGCAGGTTTAATTTCTCCCATTCATTTATATAAGCTTCCATATTCCGGGTATAATCCGTATAAAAAAAGCTGTCAAATCCCGTATGATTTGAAAAAATTGAAGTAGGCAGCGGACAGCATTGAATTTTCATTGCGGAAATAATCGGCAGCGACACCGTAAGCGAACAGCGTCCGAAACCGCAGAAATCACTTACTACCGCTATTTTCTTTTGATTATTATGCGGCACCCCGCTTCACCTCCTTGCTTTTTTAATGTAATTAGTATATAATGATTTTGGTTGTACGATAATATTCAGAACAGGAGAATTTTATATAACCAGATGAAATATGTAATTCAAAAAAACGACGCTTCTCCCGCATATCTGCAGCTTTACAGGCAGATACGGGACGACATTATTAAAGAAATCTACCCATATAACAGCAAGCTCCCGTCAAAAAGAGTCGTCGCCGCCGAGGCAGGCGTCAGCACGATAACGTCCGAGCATGCTTATGCGCTTCTTTGCGAAGAGGGCTATATTGAGGCAAGAGAACGAAGCGGATACTTTGTGATTTTCCGTACCGATGACGGCTTCATGGCGTCTTCCGGCGAAAAGAGCCCGCATCTTCCTTTTGTGACCCGCCACACGGGCCCGGCACCGGAATTTCCGTTCTCCGTCATGGCAAAAACAATGCGAAGCGTAATTAATGATTTTGACGCAGCCATTTTTGACCGCTCACCGAACTCCGGCTGCACGGAGCTTCGTGAAGCAATCCGCCTATATCTTGCGAGAAGCCGCGGAATTATTGCGGAAACGGAACAAATCATTATCGGCTCCGGTTCGGAATACCTTTACGGCTTAATTGTCGAACTGCTGGGAAGAACCCGCGTCTATGCGCTTGAATCCCCCTCCTACAAAAAAATTGAGCAGGTCTATCTGGCCTCCGACGTGCAGTATAAAAAGCTGCCGTTAGGAAGCGACGGCATCGAAAGCTCGGCTTTGTGGGAATGTAACGCCGATATTCTGCACATTTCACCGTACCGGAGTTTTCCGAGCGGAGTAACCGCCTCCGCCTCCAAACGCCATGAATATCTGCGCTGGGCGGCTCAAAAAAACCGGTATATTGTAGAAGATGATTTTGAATCGGAATTTACGATTTCAAAAAAACCGGAAGAAACATTATTTTCACATACAACGGACGATAATGTAATTTACATGAACACCTTTTCCAAAACCATATCGCCTTCGCTGCGTATCGGTTATATGGTACTGCCGCGGCATCTGTCGCCGGTGTTTCAACAAAAGCTGGGCTTCTATTCGTGTACGGTCCCGACATTTATGCAGTATGTTTTAGCCGAACTGATTACAAACGGTGACTTTGAACGGCACATTAACCGGGTACGCAGAAAAAAAAGAAAAGAGCTGCCCTGAGGTTAAAAATCACCGCAGCAGCAGCTCCTTTTTATCTTTCTTCCCGGAAATACGCCACACCCAGACTTGCCGGCGGCTGACTCTCTCGTTTCTTACGAAGACTTACCGCAATCAGCACAATAATCGTTACTACATACGGTATCATCTGAATCAAATCCGTCATATAGCCCGGCACATGAAGCCCCAATATTGTCGGCAGGAACTGATACAGCCAGTACAAGACTCCGAACAAATAAGCTCCCCAAATACCGTTTAACGGCCGCCATGTGGTGAAAATAACAAGCGCAAGCGCAAGCCAGCCCAAAGCCTCAATCTGATCGGTGGTTGCCCAGATTCCCTGATTGTAGTCCAATACATAATACAATCCTCCGATACCGGAAATTCCGGCACCGATACAGGTTGCGAGATACTTATATTTCGTTACATTAATTCCCGCCGCATCCGCAGTCGCCGGATTTTCGCCGACCGCGCGCAGGTTCAGACCGACCTTTGTTTTATTCAGAACCCTGTGCAGCACAACCGAAAGGACAATCGCCGCGTAAACCAGAAATCCGTAGCCGAAAAACATCTCCAAAACCGGAGCCGGATTTTTCGTCATAAACGGCAGCCTCGCGGAAAACGCCTTATTCGCAAGAGGCGCCGCCGTGTAGCTCGCACCGTTTAAAATGAACACGCCAAAAAAGTTTGCCACGCCCATACCAAAAGTAGTAAGCGCAAGACCGGTTACGTTCTGATTCGCGCGAAGCGTAATCGTTATAAAACTAAAAATCAAGCCGCCCGCCATGGAAGCAAGGATACAGCAGACCAACGCGATAATAACACAGACTACGCCGCTTGGGGACGCCGCGTTTTTTTCGTAATAATATGCGCTGGCAAACCCCGCAAAACCGCCAAGGTACATAATCCCCGGCACGCCGAGGTTTAAATTGCCCGACTTTTCCGTTATCGTTTCCCCCATTGCGCCGTACATAATAATCGTACCGAATGCGACGGCACGGAGAATCCAAGAAACAAATACGCTCACGATTCCTGCACCTCCTTTGCTTTTTTCCCGCGGAAAATCAATTTATAATTTACAAAAAAATCACTGCCTAAAATAAAGAACAAAATCACCCCGGAAATAATATCCGCCACATAATCGTTCAGACCGAACGCCGACGAAATCTCTCCGGCGCCCCTTTCCAAAAAAATAAGCAGAAAAGAAATCAGAACCATCGTAAAGGTGTTAAACTTCGCGAGCCATGCCACGATAATCGCGGTAAAGCCACGCCCTCCCGCGGTGGAGACGGAAATGCTCTGATCCCTTCCCGAAACAATCAAAAATCCGCAAAGACCACAGAGTGCACCCGAAAGCACCATTGTCCGGATTATAACTTTCTTTACATTAATTCCCGCATAGCGGGCCGTATTCTCCGACTCTCCCACTACACTGATTTCATAGCCGTGCTTTGTATATTTTAAATAGAAGAACATCGCAAAGGTAAGAATCAGGGCAATTAATATGTTGATATTATAACGCTGTCCCAAAAACTCCGGAAACCAGCCGGCTTTCGTTTTCATATTCAGCTTTCCGAGACTGGACGCGCGCCCGCGCAAAATATTCGTGACACAGGCAACGATACTTATCGAGACATAGTTCATCATCAGGGTAAACAAGGTTTCATTGGTTTTCCAATAAGCCTTGAAAAATCCGGGCAGAAACGCCCACAATGCACCGGACAGTACGCTGGCGAGAAACATGACAAGAAACAATACACCGGAAGGCACTTTATCCCCGACAAATACCATAACAAGAGCGGCTGCCAGACCTCCGATTAAAATCTGTCCCTCCGCGCCGATATTCCAAAACTTCATTTTAAACACCGGAGCCAGCGCGATTCCTACCAAAAGAAGGCTTGCAAGGTCACGAACCGCCCATGACAGACGCATCTTGTTTCCAAATGTCCCTCTCAGCATAACGCCGTACACGGAAAAGGGATTCAGACCGGTTACAAGAAAGATAAATACCGCGTCTACAACCAGCGCCGCAAGAATTGCCGCCGCCACCGTCAACACTTTCGTCCCTTTCTTCACATTATCCCGTTTTACCATACGAAACAACGGTTCCTGTGCCGTTATTTGTTTATTCATCGCTGTCACCTCCCCGCATCGGTGCGGCTGTCATCAATCTGCCGACTTCTTCCTTGGTCGTCGTGCGTCCGTCTACCAGTCCGGTCACACGCCCGCCGCAGAGCACTAAAATCCTGTCACAAAGCTCCAGCAGTACATCCAAATCCTCGCCGACATAAATTACGGCAACTCCCTTTTTCTTCTGTTCGTTTAAAAGATGATAAATCGTATAGGAAGTATTGATATCAAGTCCCCGTACCGCGTACGCGGTCATAAGCACAATCGGCGACTCCGCGATTTCACGCCCTACCAATACCTTTTGTACGTTGCCGCCGGACAGACGGGATACCGGAGTGGAAATTCCCGGCGTCACTACCTCTAAAGTGTCTTTTACCTGCTCCGCCAGCTGTTTCGGACTTTTTCTGTCGAGCAGGAAAAACTTCCCTTTTTCATAACTTTTTAACATCATATTTCCGGTCATATCCATCGAGCCGACCAGTCCCATACCCAAACGGTCTTCCGGCACAAAGGAAAGATGTATGCCGGCTTCACGGATTTCTTTGGGCGTCTTTCCGAGCAGCTCTACGCTGTACATCTTAAACGGAGCAAAAAACTGTACGCTGCTTCCTTTCTCCGCCGCCTGTAACCCCGCGATTGCCTCTAAAAGCTCCTTTTGCCCGTTTCCGGAAACACCCGCGATTCCTAAAATTTCACCTTCAAATGCGTCAAAGGAAACCGAATCCAGCACCTTGATACCGTCCGAGTTTATTACGGTAAGGTTCTTAACGTCCAGACGCTTTATCCTGTTTTTCGGTTCCGGACGTTCAATATTTAAATCTACCTTTTTTCCTACCATCATCTCCGTTAAGGACTGGACGCTCGCTTCTTTCGTCGCCACTGCGCCGACATATTCCCCTTTTCGGAGAATCGCCACACGGTCGGAAACGGAAAGCACTTCCTGTAACTTATGCGTGATAATAATAATCGCTTTGCCGTTCTTTTGCATATTCCGAATCACTTCAAACAGTTTTTCGGTTTCCTGCGGCGTCAGCACCGCCGTTGGCTCGTCCAAAATTAAAATATCCACCTTGCGGTACAAAACCTTGACAATTTCCAAAGTCTGCTTCTGCGAAACACTCATTGTATAAACCTTCTGATCCAAATCCAGTTCAAAATGATATTGGTCGCAGATTGCTCTTGCCTGCTCTTTTACTTTCTTTAAATCAAAATGCTCCGACTTATCCAGTCCGAGTGCGATATTTTCCGCCGCCGTAAACACATCTACCAGCTTAAAATGCTGGTGAACCATACCGATTCCGAGCGCAAACGCGTCCTTCGGCGAACGAATTTCCACTGCTTTTCCGTTTACAAAAATCTGACCGCTATCCTGATAATAGATACCCGCCAGCATATTCATCAATGTCGTTTTTCCGCTTCCGTTTTCTCCGAGAACGGATAAAATTTCTCCGTGGTAAACCTCCATTGATACATCTTTATTTGCGACTACCTGTCCGAATGTTTTTGTTATGTTTTTAAACTGAATTGCGCATTCCACTTCGGATGTATCCCCCTTTTCTCAAACATGGCTCCCTTAATAATAAAGTAATATAAGGGGAGTTAAAAACTCCCCTTTCATGTTCCGCCATTGCAAAACATTATGAAACTTTTAAAATATTACTCTACCGGAGTCGCATTCTCAACAATGCCGTCGATACGGACGGAGAAATACGGTGCGCTGCGGAAATAGGACTCTTCAAAAGCGCCGTCTCTGATGCATTCAACGGTTTCACCCTTGTAAATCGGGGTCATCGTGGAAAAATCCATAAACGATAAGTCTACCTTACAGCTCGTAAGTTTGCCGTTGCTGTCGGTTTCTACCGTACAGGTATTCTGCGGCATACTTACCGTAAAGGTATCGGTATCAAATACTTTTAACGTACCTGCCTTTAACTTTGCTTCGATATCCGCTACATACTCAGCCGTACCTTCCGCACAGGAATTACCTAACTTTGTAATCGCAACCGCGTCCTTTGCGTAGCCTTCCGCCCAGTCAACCGCAATATCCTTACCGTCCATTGCGTTTTTGATTGCTTCGGTGTAATACGCAGACCATGTGTTGGTCGCGGAAGTGAGTGCCGCATTCGGAGCGGTCTCAATCATATCAACATTATAGCCGACAGAATAACAAATTCTTCCGTTATTCAGACGCTTCTCCGTAGCCGCCGGAGCGCCGGTGGAATCCGCATGCTGGCCGATAATCACACAGCCGCTTGCAATAAGCGCCTCTGCCGCTGCCGCTTCTTTATCAATATTAAACCACTCATTGGTGTACTTAACTTCCATAACAACATTCGGCATTATGCTCTTGACACCAAGATAAAACGCGGTATAACCGGAAACCACTTCCGAATAATCATACGCGCCGACATAACCGATTTTAATATTACCGTTTGCATCAAAGCTGTCCGGCTGTACCGCCGCGGTAAGCGTACCGCTCTCTACAAGTTCCTTTAACTTTAAGCCTGCGACAACACCCGAAACATAACGGGACTCATATACCTTTGTAAACGCGTTCTTTAAGTTGTCTACTCCGCTGATTGCGGCAAAATCGCCGGTCATGGAAACAAACGTCACATCCGGAAAAGCTTCTGCTGCCTGTACCATAAACGTCTGGTGTCCGTAGCTGTTCGAGAAAATCACTTTACATCCGGATGCCACTAAATCCGCTGCAGCGTCATAGCATTTGGAATCTTCCGTTACCTTGTATTTCCAAATAATATTGCTGTCCGCAATCCCAAGAGACTTAGCCGCTGCCTTAATGCCGTTCATATGTGCCGCGGTATATCCTTCGGTATCGTCGCCGATTAAGATGACACCCATCTTAAAATCTCCGTTCGCTTCCGTTTTTCCACATGCTCCGAATGCCAGTAACATCGTACAGACAAGGAGCAGGCTGACTAACTTTTTCATTTCTTCTTCCTCCTGCTTGTTTTAAAAAAAAGTGTCGTATGAAAATAAAAATACACGAACATTGTATACCAATATTTTCAAAAAAGCAAGCACATCTTTTCCGCGAGTTTGCGAAAACTCAAGCATCTTTTCACCCGTTTTTATGTAGTTTTTAATCTTTACGCTTCCTGTACGGCTTTTACAACCGCCTTTCCTTTCCACTTCCCGCGCCGCCAACGAATCAGGGCAATTACACCTCGCGCGCACTCATCCGCCGTAGTTCCCATAAAGACTCCTGTCATTCCCAGGGAGAGCAGTATGCCGCAGCCATAGCCGACACTGATTCCGATTCCCCACATGGAAACCAGACCGATTAATACCGGGAACAAGACATCTCCTGCCGCCTTCATACTTCCGAGAATTACCAGATTCAGCGTTCTTCCGATTTCCATAACAATAACAACGGCAAGCGTTTTCTGTACCAAAGGCACTATCTCGGTATTATCCGTAAACAGTTTCAGGGTAAGCGGACACAGAAGGCAGTTTAACGCGGCAATACCGACCGCCACCGGCAAAGAAGTATACAGCGTCTTCATCACCCGCTTATCCGCCGCATCTTCCCGTCCCGCGCCGACCAGATGCCCCGTGACAATCTGTGTCGCCTGTGCGAGCGAGTTCGAAAACACAACCGAAAACGACATTAACGTATTACAATAAACTTTCGCGTTTACCGCCATTGGTCCCATGGGATTAATAAACGACAACAATATCAGCTGATAGAAAGAATACGCCATACTTTCCCCCGCCGACGGTATCCCGATTTTTAACATCTTAAACAACATCTGCCTCGGAAACGGGCGCAGAAGCCGAAGCGACATTTTTCCTATGCGATACCGATAAAAGATAATAATGGAAATCGTTAAGGCTATCACCCTCGCTGTCACCGTGGAAATTGCCACACCCGCGACGCCAAGCTGAAGATGCTTTAACGGCCCGTACAGGAAAATATAATTTCCTATAATATTAATAAGATTGACCGTTAGCGAAATGTACATTCCCGCCCTTGTATATCCGTGGCAGCGCAGTATCTGCACCATAACATTATAAGCAGCCTGCAAGAACAAAAGACCGCCGACAATCTTCATATAGGTGACGGCGTCCTGCATCTGGCTCGCATCCACTTTCAGCAGACGCATAAAACTGCCGCAGAAGGTAAACACAATCAGGCTTATAAACAGACCGAGCACCAGATTAAACGAAAAAGCCAATGTATAAATCTGGTTCATGTTCTCTGTTTTCTTCGCTCCGAGATACTGCGCTACTACAACGCCGGTAGCGCCCGCGATTACACCGAACATAATGATAAACAGCATCATCATCTGATTCGCGTTGCCCACGGCACCTACTGCGTTTTCGGAGTACCGGCTGATCATAACGGTATCCACATTATTCAACAAAATATTCAGCAGCATTTCCGCAAAAAGCGGTCCTGCCAGAAAAAACATCGATGTTTTTTCGTTGATTTCCAACTTTCCCTGCTTCATCTGTAAACTTCCTCCAAACATGTTCGACTCATTCGAATACGTTTCCGTTTTCCCTACTATACATCAATTCGCTTCAAGTTGCAAGAGGAAATCTGCAAATATTTATATTCTGTTCTTTTGTTCATTTTATTATATATCTAATATTTCGCTTGTTTTCGCTTGTTTTATCAATTTTTATTAGTTTCTCTCTTTTTTATCCCTGTTCATTTTTTTATAATCCGCCCGCGATACACAGACAGAGCCCGCCGTTTTTCCGCACACGGGTTATTCAAAATTGTTTTCCAGACGACTGATAAAGCGTTCCATTTCTTCTTTGGTATTCTGGTTTCTGCTTGCCTCTATTACGGCACGCTTTTCCTCGTCATTCATTCCCGCAAAACAGCTTCTCGCTTTCGCGTTTGCCGCTAATGACAGACCAATCCCAATCGGCATATTTTCCCGGATGCTTTCTTTTTGCTTTTTTTCCATGGAATACCTCCTTTCCTTCCAAGTATTCCACTCATCCGCAGAAATATGCAAAAGCGGCCCGTCGCCTAATAATACCCGTTTACGGACTGCTCATAAAACTGCTGTCTGCGCCACTCGCTCGGAGATACCTGAAAGTGCCGCCGGAACTGCTTTGAAAACTCAAGCGGGTCATCATAACCGACGCAGAGCGCCGCTTCCTTAATCAAAATCTCCTTATTTTTTAAATGCTGCGCCGCCGCCTCCATCTTTAATTTTAGCAGGTACTGCTGCGGACTCTGCCCTTTCTGCTCACGGAATATACGGCTCAGATAGCTTCGGTTGACACCCGCGTAAGCCGCCAGTTCCGCTACCCTGATTTTTTTATGCAGATTCATTCTCATATAATTTTCGCACTTCCTGATATAAGCGCTCCCTCTGCCGGTGCCTGTCCCGTGCGTACTTCCCGCGGTCATCGCGTGGAGAATCCCCCAGAGTTTTTCCATGACAAGGCTAAACTCCGCGCGGCCCGTTTCGGTCAGCTTCTTAACGGCTTTTCCGACCGCGCCCGTACTGTCGCTCAGTACCGGATTCTCTTTGGAAAATCCCGCCGTCAAAAGCAGCTCTTCGCAAAACGCACCCGAAAATTCTATCCAGCGGTACAGCCAGGGGTCTTCCCTGTCCGCCTCATAATAAGCCATCTGACCGGGATAAATCAAGAAATACTGCCCCGCCTTAATCTCGTAACGCCTTCCCTCTGCAAGCAAATATCCCCTGCCGCCGTAAACATAATGAAGAAAATAGAAATTGCGGATGCACGGTCCGTATCCGTAGCCGCCGTCACATTCCTGCTCTCCGTATTGCAGCGGATAAATATCCCGCGGCAAAAGCTCCGTGTCCGCATACCAAACATGAAACAATCCCATATAAATTCCTCCTCCTTTGTGGTATATCACATTTCCCCATGTTGTGTCAACATTTTACTATTTAAAATTCCCCTGCGGAATCGTACACTGGAATATAGAACAATAAAAAATTCACACACAGGAAAGGAGTTTTTCTTATGGTTGCAAAAACACCACCTATGGGCTGGAACAGCTGGGACTGCTACGGAGCGGCAGTCACGGAAGACATCGTAAGGGCAAACGCCGGCTTTATGGCGGCAAACTTAAAACAATACGGCTGGGAATACATTGTCGTAGATATCCAATGGTACGAACCGACAGCACAAAACCACTACTACCATAATTTTACCGAACTCTGTATGGACGAGTATTCGAGACTCCTCCCGGCAGTAAACCGTTTCCCGTCCGCCGCGGACGGAAAGGGATTTGCGCCCTTGGCGGATTACGTCCACTCTCTCGGTCTAAAATTCGGAATCCATATCATGCGCGGTATTCCGCGCCAGGCGGTCCACCAAAACACGCAGATTAAAGGCACGGCACAGACCGCGCGGCAGATTGCCGCGCAAAACAGCATATGTGAATGGAATACGGATATGTACGGCGTTGACTGTTCCAAAGAGGGCGCACAGGCATATTACGACAGCCTTTTTGAACTTTATGCCTCCTGGGGCGTTGACTTCGTGAAAGTAGACGATATCTGCCGCGGCTACCCGGTTGCCGAAGTAGAGGCGATTGCCGCCGCTATCAGACATTGCGGGCGCGATATGGTACTTTCTCTGTCTCCGGGTCCGGCACGTCTTGATATGGCGGAGCATATGAAACAATATGCCAATATGTGGCGTATTACCGATGACTTCTGGGACCGGTGGAATCTTCTTTACAACATGTTTGAACGCGCCGAAAAATGGTGTATTCACTCCGGAGTTACGACAGACCACGGACACTGGCCGGATGCGGATATGCTGCCGATCGGCCCGATTAATCAGGTTTATGACAAGGCAAACCGCACAAATTTTACAAAGGACGAACAGCGCACCATGCTGACCCTTTGGAGCATTCTGCGTTCCCCGCTTATGATCGGCGGCGATATGACCGGTTTTGACAAATTTACGATGAGCCTTTTAACCAATCCGGAACTGATTAAAGTAGTAAACCACACGCATTCCGCCCACCCGCTCTACCGTAAAAAGGACGCGGATACCGAAACCTGTGCGTGGAGCAGCACCTATGAAAACGGAGAACTTTGTATCGCCCTGTTTAATCTTGGTGAAACAAAAACTACGGTGTCCGCCGCGCTTCCGTTCGACGGTACGTTTACCTGTTACGATATCTGGAATCAGCAAACGATGTCCTCTGTAACAGGCGAAATCAGCGTCGAACTTTTACCGCACGGCGCGGCAATGTTCCGCCTGTCAAACCAGTTTTTTAATTGACTTTGATACTAATCTACTATATAGTAGATTTAGAAGCTTCTATCGTGACTTCTGTCTGTCACGGGAAATGTTTCATTTTATTTTTATTAAGAACGGAGGTATTTATTTATGGCAGTGAAAACCAAAAACGCACTCAATCCTTATCTTCCTTCATGGGAATACATTCCGGACGGAGAGCCGTATGTATTCGGTGACCGGGTTTACATCTACGGTTCGCATGACCTTTTTAACGGTTATGTATTCTGTCTCGGCGACTATGTATGCTGGTCTGCGCCGGTAGATAATCTCGGAGACTGGAGATATGAAGGTGTCATCTACCCTAAGACTTCGGACCCTTTAAACCGAGACGGTTCAATGTGTCTGTACGCGCCTGACGTAACCGTGGGACCGGACGGACGTTACTATCTCTACTATGTTTTGGATCATGTTTCGGTTGTTTCGGTTGCCGTCTGCGATACTCCGGCAGGAAAGTATGAATTTTACGGCTATGTCCACTATGAAGACGGAACTCGCCTCGGAGAAAAGCCGGGCGACGAACCGCAGTTTGATCCGGGCGTTCTTACCGAAAACGGAAAAACGTATCTCTATACCGGCTTTTGCGGCAGAGGCGACAAAAGCAGACACGGCGCGATGGTTACGGTACTCGCTTCCGATATGCTGACTATTTTAGAAGCTCCTGTCTTTATCGCTCCGGGCTCCGAATACAGTGCCGGAACCGGTTTCGAAGGACATGCTTTCTTTGAAGCGCCGTCCATCCGTAAAATCGGCGATACCTACTACTTCATTTACTCTTCCGAAGTAATGCACGAACTGTGCTATGCGACGTCGAAAAACCCGCTGGAAAAGTTTACTTACGGCGGCGTAATTGTAAGCAACTGCGATTTACATATTTCCACATACAAACCGGCGGATATGCCGATGGCGTACGGCGCGAACAACCACGGCAGCATTGTTCAGATTCTGGATAAATGGTATATCTTCTATCACCGCCACACCAACGGCACATGGTACAGCAGACAGGGCTGCGCGGAAGAAATTACCGTACTCGCGGACGGAACAATCCCTCAGGTTGAAATCACTTCCTGCGGTTTAAACGGAGGCCCGCTTCCGGGACGCGGCGAATATCCGGCATATCTTGCGTGCCATCTCTTTACCGACACTCCTCATATGTATGTCGGCGGGGAAAGATTTCCGAAAATCATGCAGGACGGCAGGGACGGAGACGAAGAAGACGGCTATATTACCAACATTCAGAATTCCGCTACGGCAGGCTTTAAATATTTCTCCTGCAAAGGCGTAACCGGGTTTGCCATCACTACCCGCGGATACGCGCACGGCACGTTTGAAGTGCGTACCGCTTGGGACGGGGAGGTTTTAGCAAGTTTAACTATCCATAACAGCAATATCTGGGAGCGTTATGTAACGCCGATTAACCTTCCGGACGGGGTTCACTCAATTTACCTGACTTACCGCGGCGGCGGAAATGCCACCTTAAAGTCCTTTGAACTGCTGACGCAGGAGGACATTTCCAAATAATCTTTTATGTTATAGGAAACTGCTTTGCATTTCCTTGTTATAGGAAACTGCCTTGCATTTCCTATTAAATCAAAATTATAAAATGAGAAGGAGAAACTTATGCTTCGTATAGTAAAAACCGAAAACGGATTAGTAAGAGGACTGCCTGCGGCAGACCCGCGTATTACCGCATTCAAAGGGATTCCGTTCGCCGCTCCGCCGGTAGGAGAAAACCGCTGGCGCGCGCCGCAGCCGTGCAAAAACTGGGAAGGCACTCTGGATGCTTATCAGTTTGCACCGATTTCCATGCAGGACACGCCGGGCGTCGGCACCGATATCTACTGCCGTGAGTGGCATGTTGACCCGGAAATTCCGATGGGTGAAGACTGCCTGTATTTAAATGTCTGGACAAACGCCAAGTCAAACGAAGATAACCTTCCGGTTCTGATTTGGTTTTTCGGCGGCGGATTCCAATGGGGATACACGGCGGAAATGGAATTTGACGGAGAACGCATCGCAAGGCGCGGCGTGGTTGTCGTTACCGTAAACTACCGCCTGAATCTGTTTGGTTTCCTCGCGCATCCGGAAATTACCAAAGAGCAGCCGGACGCCCCGTCAAACTTCGGCCTTCTTGACCAGCAGGCAGGTATAAAATGGGTTATCCGCAACATCAAGGAGTTCGGCGGTGACCCGAAAAACATTACTATTGCCGGACAGTCGGCAGGCGGCGGAAGCGTAATGTCCCAGCTTACCGCCCCGTCCAACAAAGGTCTTTTCCAGAGAGCCGTCGTAATGAGCGGAATTATCCGCAGCCCTTACGGCAACGGTCCTATTGCCGCGCCTACATCACTTCACGACGCGGAGCAGCAGGGGAAAGAATTTCTGGAGTTCGCGGGGGCTTCTACCCTTGCCGAAGCGCGTAAACTGGATGCCTCTTATCTGCTTCAAAAGTATAACGAATATGCGGCGACCCATATGCGCATGTTCACCATACAGGACGATAAGTTCTGTGTCGGCGACCCGATACAGCTCTATGCCGAGAACAAACATATCGGCGTACCGATTATGGCAGGAAATACAACCGACGAGTTTTTAAGCTTTATTCCGGCCGCAAACGAGCAGGAACTCAAAGAAAAAGCGGCAGCTATATTCGGCAGCCGCGCCGAAGAGTTTCTGGCATTTCCGGAGGCATCCAAGCGGTACGGTGAACACGGTTACGCACCGGTCAGCGGCATTGAATGCAAAATAAAAGACCTGTTCCTCCAGAACAGAAAGAACGGAAATCAGGAAGACTGCTACTACTACCGTTTTGACGGTGACATTCCGGGCTGGGATAATCCGGGCACCTTCCACTCCGTAGAGCTTTGGTTTTTCTTTGAAACCCTTGCCAAGTGCTGGCGTCCGTTTGAAGGGCGGCATTACGACCTTTCGAGATATATGTGCAACTACATAACAAACTTTATCAAGACAGGAAATCCGAACGGACCGGATGCCAACGGCACCCCGATGCCGGAATGGAAAAGCTACACAAAGGAGCATCCGGCGGAGATGACGTTCCGCACAGACGGACTTGTAACCGGAGACCGTGAAGAAACTCCGTTTATGTCCTTTTTGATAGAGCAGATTCATAACCGTTAGGAAACTGATTTTACCGGTAAATTTACGCGGGGCTGTCGCACTAAGCGCGGCCCCGCGCCTACTCATTTCTTCTGCGATACCATTCATTCCAAAAAGCAATATACCCGTTTCTGTCAAATTCATCTTTCGGAAGTTCTCTTGGCTCACTTGATTTATAAAATGCTTCTACCTTGTCCGCAAACTTATACACTTCTTTTTTATATTCGGATAAAGAAACCACGGTTGCAGAGCCGTCCTCCAATATTAATCGAACATTTTCGCCGTCATGGATAACAGACCAGTCAATTCCGTTCAGGCATCCGGATATACAGACATTTTCTAATTTTTCATCCGCGATTAAAAAGAACCCGCAGCAAGGCAGCATTTGATTATCTTCATATATGATGATCTTCCGTAAGGGTTTTCAGCAGATATAACGCGGCTGCGCTTATTGTTGCATTATACTCAAACCTTTTCTCACCGATAATCACCGTTGCATGACCGTGTAAACATAAATCCTCCCGTGGATTTTTCAGTGTTTCCAGCCAGCCGATGTTATCCGCATCTATTTTAAACATTGCGCTATGTATCCCCCTTACTTCTCCAATTCACTCAGAAATTCTACAATGATTTTAGCACACTCATTCGGCTTCTGCTCATATATCATGTGGTCTCCGCCCAGACATACTACCTTGCAGTTACCCATTTTTTCTGCATAGGGATAGATGATATTCTCTCTTAATTCATTATAAATATCCAGTATCTCCCGTGCCTTTTCATCATCATATTCCGTATTACTCGGCTCCAGATTAAGAGCATTTATCTCTATCTGCCGGTTAATCCATTTGTGATATTCGATGATATCCTCCTTTGTTTCGAATCCCCAGCTTGCGCAGATATAAAGCTTCGGCACATCGTTGGTAATAATTCCGTTAAAAGCTGCCTGTGCGTTCTTTGCCAACATTCCGTCCTCTGAGACAGTCGCAATTGAATCAAGTGTCATATACATAAGTGCATCGGCGAGATATTGTTCTTCCTCGGTGAAGTTATCCGGATAATGATAAAAATAGTTTCGCAGAACATACCGGCTGAATCCCATTTTTGCAAGAAGTGCACGCGCTCTGTCACCGAGCCCCACAGAATAATATGGGACGTCATCAAAAGCGTCTGCACTGAGTTGGCTCCCGTCCACAAAAACGACCGCCTCGATCTCATCGGGATAGCTGCTGACCCAGTAATTCGCATATGCGCCGCCGATAGAATGCGGCATAAGGATATACGGAGCTTCGATGCCTGCATTTTTCAGAGCTTTACGGTAATCCTCAACTATGTATTCCAGCGTCATTTCGTTGTCGGTATCATCACTGAAGCCGTAACCGGCACGGTCAACGAACACGACAAGATTATTCTCTTCAAGCGGTGCAGTCATCTGCCTCATTGCAACAGGAAAATCACCGGATTGGTTTCCGGCCATAGCGATGATAGTATGCGCTCCGTTTTCGCTGCCGAATTTTGCGACATTCAGACAATAATCGCCCACCGAAACAGGATTATAATATCCCTTTTCTTTTAACCGTGCAATTTCTTTATTACTTTTTATACGGTGAAATATAAACGTTCCCAATACAAACAGCATAATAGCCGCCAGCAATATAATGAGGGTTCTGATTATTATCTTTTTTGCACTTCTTCTTTTCATTTCTTCCTCCTTAAGTTAAAAGCTATCCTAATAACAACACAAAAGTAAAAAGGAGATAAAAAAATTTTCTATTTTATATATTGTAAAATATCAAGCGGCTCTTCCGCCGTTAAAAAACCGGGCATGCTGTCACGCTTACACGGATGCTGATTGGTATACCATTTAGCCTGAACCGCCTCCATTCCGGCTATTTTTGCCCCTTTAAGTTCATTACTGCCTCCGTCTCCCACAAAAATACATTCGTTTAAAGCAACTCCTAATAAATCGGCAGCTGTTTTATAGATGCGGCTGTCCGGCTTTTGCATTTTTACTTCATAGGACAGTATTACTTGATTAAAGTATTTATATATCTTACTTTGTTTGATAACTTTTACTTCCTCCGAAGAACAATTACTTATAATAGCTAATTGCAGCCCCTTCGATTTCAGACTACTTAATAACCGAAATACATCGGGATTAACATATTCAAAACATGTTGATTTCGTTTGTATCCTTTTATCGGCAATAACGGTCAGAGTCGAATCATCAATATGTTTACCGCATTTTTCACAAACATATAAAATTGAATCCTCAAAGCTTATTTCCCCTAAATATCTTTCTTTTTCCTTTTCATCCCAGTATGTATCAAATTTCTCTCTTTCAATACCCAAATCGGAACACATTTCATTTTTGGTATACTTTTTATGTCCCCATTCGGTAATTAAGGTTTCAAACAAATCAAAGATGACAGCTTTATATTTCATTACTCTAATACCTCCTGTAACCTGCGTTATTTGCAAACCATATGTCATTTATCAGCATAACTTTTTTAGCTGCAATATCATTATAATCCCCGAAAAATAAAAAGGCAATGAAATAAAAAATAAACATGGACTGTAAATCAATGCCGGGCATCAGGTCAAAAAAGCCGATTCACCATATCAATGACTGGTGAACCGGCCTTTTTATCCGCAAAATCAAATATTAAATTTTAAACTGGCGAATTACCTGAGCAAGCTTTTCCGAAATGTCGCCGCATTGTCTGGACAGTTCGCTGATGGTCATGGAAATCTGTGTTGTTCCATCATTCTTATCTACAATCTGCTGGATTCCGGCCGCATTATATTGGGAGCTTTCATTGACTATCTCCATGTTGCTTCCGATGGTCCGAATAGAAGTCTCCAACGCTCCAATCGCATCATTGATTTCAAAGATCATGGATTTAATCTTCTGTACCTCATCAATATAAGTATTGGAGCCCTCTACAAATTCGTTGTAGCTCCGAACCACATCCTCCTCCAGATACTTCACTACCTCTTCAAAACTCTCATTGATGCGGTCGATGGAACGGTTGCTCGCTGCTATGATATCCTGAATCCGACCCACGGTCTGCTGTGACTGGTCAGCCAGCGCCCCAATTTCCGTTGCCACGACTGCAAAGCCCTTTCCTGCCTCTCCGGCCCGGGCCGCCTCAATCGAGGCATTTAAGGACAGCAGATTTGTCTGGGAGGAAATGTTGACAATTTCATCTGCCATCTCATTGACCTTCTGGATGGACTGCAGACCCTCAATGGCCTTGGACAGATTCTGCTTCGTACGCTCCACGGCCTGAACGCCTTCCTTCTGGCTGCTGCGGATATGCACACCCAGTTCTTCTGCCACACGAATCAATTTGTCAGATGCCTCCGTGCTGACATTGACCTTGTCCACAACGGAGGACAGAGAAGCCGAAATGTCCTTAATCTCCACATTGGCGGTATCCACGGATCTATTAGTGGAATCCAGCGTAGCGGACAGCTCCTGGGTCGTGGCGGAATTGTCATTGACGCTGTCCAGAAGCTGCTCGGATGTCTCCTGCAGGGTATTGCTGGTATCCCTCAGCTGCGTGCCGAAAGAAATCAGCTGCTGCACCGTGCTCTTTAGGGAGCTGGTCAGCTCCGCCGTGGAACTGGCAATGGCACCGATCTCACTCTTAGTTCCCACAAGGTGTTTCATCTCCTCCGAAGATGTGAGATCCATCTTGCCCACCTTTGCCAGAGAACGCTCCACCACATAGATATGCCTCATGCTGAGTTTCACACTGATGGCTACAACAAGGGCAATAACGATGAGCAACACAACGCACATCACCAGTAGAATAATGGATGTGGAAGTGGCATTGGCGTAAATCTCCGCCGTATTATCGCTGGCTACCAGCACCCATCCGCTCTCTGCAATATACTTATACACCATCAGCATCTCTTGGCCTGTGACGGAATCTCTGTACTCCTTTTTACCCACACCAGACTGTGAACTGCCACGGTACTGCCCCATGGCCGCCAAAAGCTCCGGCGCCTCCACCTGCTGGTTCAACAAGCTTGTATCCTCGCTGTATATGTAATTTCCTGTATTTACATTCACGATAGTATATGCCAGATGCTCCTTTCCCTCAACGGGGAATTCTGTCAGGAAATCCAGGATATTGCTTCCATACATGCCGCATCCGACCATGCCCAAAGGAGTCCCATCGGTATCATAGACCGGACAATACATGGGGTATACCAATACATCGCCGCCTGCGCCGGTCAGACGAAGTGTATAGATATTGTAGACCTTCCGACTGGCAAACAATCCCTGTTGAAAAGCTTTCAGATCATCCCCGCTGCGGAAGCTGCCCCCAATGGCGCTCCGATTCACATGACATATCTGCAACGTGGTGGTATCAGCAATAAACATTCCCTCAAACTGCGGATTCATCTCATATACCGTATCCAGATATTGCTGCGCAATGGCAACCAGTCCTGCATCCTGCGGATTTCTAAGCGCATCCCGTACATCACTCGACTGCGCCATTCCCAGAAGCAGCTGATTTGATGTCTCAATCTTTTCCATGAGCAGCTCGCTCCGTGTAGACACGGCATCCGTCAGTGTTCCCTCGATATCTTCCTGTATGGTACTCGTGGTCTGCCGGTTCACCAGCATGAACAAACACATCAGCCCCGCTGTCAATATGACAATCGTAATTGCCGTAATCTTTGTCCCTAACTTCATATTCCTGAACATATGATACCCCTCCTTAGCAATGTTCCCACCCTGAACATCAACGCTTAATTTTCTCTAATATTTTAACATGATTCTACGTTTTTGTAAACCATTTGCGATCAAAACTTGAATTTTCTCATTTTTCAGTCTCTTTAAAAAGGTTCCGTAGATTGCACGATAGCTTATTTTGGCATTTATCCGAAGGAGCGTGTTTTTAGCGGCGCGGAATCACCTCTTAGAGCCGGTTAAATGCAAGGATGCACCCGAGCGGCTTGCCGGCAGTATGCCGGATTACATCTATACTCAGACTGCCAGAAAGTCGCCGGTAAACTCCGACGCGCAATCCGGACAATACTTTGCCCTGTTGGAGCCGGGAATAAAAAAATGCAATCCCCGGATTTTTGCGGGAATTGCATTTCGTTGAAGTTTACACTTGGGAAATTGCATTTTTGCAATTTTGCAGTATTCTTACTTATAAGTACGGCTGATTTCTATTACCCATATAATAATAAAAAACCTTCGGATGATCGATTATCTCGCGGGCGAAGATAAGCAATGCAATGAAGGAAGGGGTGGGATTGAATTTATAGACTTCTTGTTCTTCATCATCCATTTCAATCCGTGTAATATGAATCAGGTTGTATTTTTGCAAAATCCTGATAATACCGGCCGCCGTATCCCTGTCTATATCCATCTCTTTCACCAGCAGATTGTCTGTAAAAGCTTTTCCGTTTTTACGCTTACTCAACATCACCATAGCATTAAACACATTCGGATCAGAAAAATCTTTGAAAAAAGCAGTATAATCAATGCCCTCAAAGAAAGCTTTTTCTTTATCCTTAGATTCCGGAACCAGCAGGAAATACG
>JAFLSZ010000042.1 GCA_022510665.1 Lachnospiraceae bacterium | reverse complement strand
TAAGAGGTGATTCCGGCTCCGCTAAAAACGCGCTCCTTCGGACAAATGCAAAGATAAGATAGTGCGCAATCTACGGAATATAAAAAGTATATAAAATGCGGAAACTCGAGAAAACAGTGCGGACAGGAGGAAACTATGCATTCAATCTATGTGGTAAAGGAACAAACGGCAGCAGATTTTCTGATAGAGACCGAAGCATGGGAGGGAGTAAAGCAGATTGGTGAAACCGTTGCGGAAGATATTGAGGCAGTCAGCGGTTGTAAAATGGCACAAAAAAGGAAAGTAGAAGATTGTACCGGAGAGAGGATAATCCTTGCGGCTACATTGGGAAGAAGCCCGTTGCTTTCGCGCTTGGAATCCAAGGGAAAGCTTTCTTTAGAAGGAGTGCGTGAAAAGCGTGAGGTATACTTACAGCAGATCATTGATCAACCGTTTCCGGAGTATCCTAAGCTTAAACAGCTTCTGGTTATTGCCGGCAGTGATAAGCGGGGAACAATTTATGGTATGTTTCGTCTCTCGGAGCTCTGTGGCGTGTCGCCGTTAATATTTTTTGGTGATTCTGCACCTGATAAGCAGCCGGAACCGGTGATTACTCTTGAGAAACCGTTTGTTTCTAAGGAGCCTTCTGTTAAGTATCGGGGCTTTTTTATCAACGATGAATGGCCGGCATTTGGAAATTGGTGCATGGAACATTTCGGCGGAGTCAATAAAAAAGCATATAAAGTTATTTTTGAGCTTCTGCTGCGTTTGAAAGGAAATTATCTGTGGCCTGCCATGTGGCGTTCGTCTTTTTCTGAGGACGGACCGGGGCTTGAGAATGCAGAACTGGCGGATTTGTATGGGGTTATCATGGGAACCTCCCATCATGAGCCGCTATGCCGTGCCGGAGTGGAATGGCAGAACCAGTACCAAAAGTACGGAACGGATTCTACATGGAGCTTTCTTACCAATGCAGAGGCAATTACAAAGTTTTGGGAGGACGGCGTTTTAAGAAATAAATCCTTTGAAAATATTATTACCATCGGTATGCGCGGAGAAAACGATTCCAAGCTTCTGCCGGCGGATGCAACGCTGCGCGACAATATTGAAGTAATTAAGTCAGCAATACGCGCACAGCATAAAATATTACGGGAACATGTGAATCCCGAACTTAAGGAAGTTCCGCGGATGCTGGCAATTTACAAAGAGGTGGAAGACTATTATTTCGGAGATGAGAGCTGTGACGGATTGGCGGACTGGGAGGAACTCTCCGATGTGATTTTTTTGTTAAGCGATGATAATTACGGAAATCTCAGGGCGCTGCCTACAGAGGAAACCAGGTCACATCCGGGCGGTTACGGGATGTATTATCACTTTGATTATCACGGAGCGCCGGTGAGCTACGAGTGGATGAACTGCAACCGTCTTACGAAAACTTGGGAGCAGATGACGCAGGCGTATGAATCCGGTGTCCGTGAACTTTGGATTGTTAATGTGGGAGATATAAAAGCGGTGGAATATCCTCTCTGCTATTTCATGGAGTTGGCATATGATTACGAGACCTGGGGAAGCGCGGCTCCAAACCGGACAGAAGAGTTTGCGAGATGTTGGATTGACAAGCAGTTCGGAAAGCGTTTGACTGACCGGCAAAAAGAAATGACGGCGGAAGTTTTGGAAGGGTATACCAAGTGGAACGCGGCAAGAAGTCCGGAGGCTATGCGGGAAGGAATCTACCATCCGGTACATTTTTCGGAAAGCGACCGGGTATGGCAGCAGGTACATGCGGTAACGGAAACGGCGGAACAGCTAAACAAAGAGCTTACCGGAGAAGCGCTTACCGCATATCAGAGTATGATATATTATCCTGCCATGGCATCTTTAAATCTGATTATGATGTATCTGGAGGCAGGAATTAACAAGGAGCTGGCAAAACGGGGATGTGTTTATGCCAATGTCTACGCAGAACGTGTGATAAAACGGATTCATGACGATTCACGCTATGTGGAGGAATACCATGCAGCAAATAACCGCAAGTGGAACCATTGTATGAGTTCCGCGCACACAGGGTTTCGGAACTGGGACGATAACGACTGGACGTATCCTACAATAGAAAAGGTAGTTCCCATTTCCGGAGGAAAGGTTGTAATCGGTTTCCGGGGCAGTGAGCAGTATCATTTAGGGGCCCATTGGCAGGACAGAGGACCTTTGGTTAACGATGATTTTACAAGACCGGACACGAAGGAAGTGCTGTTGGATATTGACAGCCGCGGTAATGTATCCTTTGCCTATGATGCGGAGTTTGACAGTCCGTGGTTACAATGCTCCGAAAAAAGCGGCAGAGTGGTAATCGAAGAAGGCGGCCGCAAAACCTTACGATTTTCCGTAAACCGGACGTTGCTCCGGGGAAAAGAACAGGCATCTGTCACTATTCGAATTGCATTTGATAACGGTCAAAAGACTTACTCTAAGCTGCTGTTTGAAGCCGAGACGGTTATGCTTTCCGAGAAAGAGAAGACAAACTACCTGTTTGTGGAGCGACAGGGGTATTGCTCCATTGCGGCGGAGCATTTCAGTGAAAAGAAGGATGTGGAGGGCAAAGGCTTCCGTGTTATTTCCTACCTCGGCAGGGAAGGGGCGGCAGTGAAGTCCTTTCCGGAGATGCAGTTCTGGCCGGATGCAGCAAAGGCGCCTTACGTAAAGTATTCTCTCCTTGCAAAGCAAACGGGAACCTACAAACTGACCCTTTATCTGCTGGCGAGAAATCCGGTACAAAAGGGCGGACGAATGCGCTTTGCAGTCTCCGTAAACGACGGCGTTTTGCAGGAGCTTTGTGCGGTTTCGGAGCAGTATTACACGGAATGGTTTCATACAGAGTGGGCAGAAGGCGTGTTAGACCATGTTCGTACCGTAACCACAGAGATTTTTTTGCGCGAAGGGAAAAATGACATCTTTGTGTATGCGGGAGAGCCGAGTGTGATTTTAGAGAAGCTGGTGCTGTATCCGGCAGATACGGAATTGCCGGACAGCTATTTGGGACCGGCAGAGAGTTTTTTTGCTTGACATTTTACAGATCTCTTGACACAGTAATACTCTTTTGGTATAATATGTAGTGCGCTACACATTGAAAAGGAGGTTGGCTAAATGCATCAGCAATCGATTGGATATTTGATGAAGCAAATCACGGATAAAATGAAAGCGGCGGCAGATACAGATCTAAAGAAAAAGAATCTCACCCTATCACAAGTCAGGGTGTTGGAATATGTATCCGGCAAAGGCGGTACCGTGACTCAGAAATCCATCGAAGATTATCTTAGTGTTTCGCACCCTACAGTGGTCGGGATTGTTTCCCGGATGGAGAAAAATGGCTATTTGGTTTGCTATGTTGACAAAGACGATAAGCGAAATAAGGTTGTCGAGTTGACTGAGCAGGCATCACACATGGCACATGAAGTACAGGATGAAATAGGTCTGCGAGAAGAAAAGCTCCTGCAGGGACTGACAGAAGAGGAAGCTGAAAGCCTATCAAGGATGCTGAATATTATCTATAAAAACCTTGATTAACAGGAATGCCGGATGCCGGCTTTTCCTTTTACTTAATAATGTAGCGTGCTACACATAAACAAGAGGAGATAGTAAAATGCTAAAAACACTTTTGAAAAGTTTGCGGGAACACAAGAAATCATCTGTTCTCACGATGATACTTGCAACACTTGAGGTGATATTTGAAATTGTCATTCCTTTAACTATGGCGGAGCTTATCGACCTCGGTGTTGAAAAAGGAGAAATGAATGTCGTTGTCAAGTACGGGATTGTTCTGCTTATTTTTGCGACACTGCAGCTTATTACGGGGATGCTTTCTGCAAAAACAGCAGCAAAAGCGTCAGCGGGGTTTGCCGCAAATTTAAGGCAGGATATGTATGACAATGTTCAGACCTTTGCTTTTTCCAATATTGATAAGTTTTCGACCTCTTCCATCGTCACGCGCCTGA
The DNA here is from genome assembly GCA_022510665.1 of Lachnospiraceae bacterium. Lineage (GTDB taxonomy): Bacteria > Bacillota > Clostridia > Lachnospirales > Lachnospiraceae > SIG307. Next base: position 17,455 of record JAFLSZ010000042.1, on the reverse strand, counting down.
CTACCGATGTAACAAATATTCAGCAGGCATATCAAATGATCATCAAAATGGCTATGCGCGGACCTCTTATGATTTTGTTTTCGATGATTGTATCGTTCCGTATCAGCAAAGAAATATCTCTGGTATTCCTGTTTCTGATCCCTGTTCTCGCAGTTGGACTCATTGCCATTGTCCGAACAGTTCACCCCATTTTTTCGAGAGTTTTCGGAACCTATGATGAGCTAAACAATGTGGTGCAGGAAAACCTGCACGGAATCCGTGTTGTAAAGTCCTTCAATCAGCAGGAGCATGAAACGAATAAGTTCAACGGGATATCCAAGTCCATTTATCTGGACTTTGCAAAAGCCGAGCGCCTGATCGCATTGAACTCGCCGCTATTACAGCTGTGTATGTACACCTGCATGATTCTAATCTCATGGCTCGGCGCCAAGGCTATTATTGCAAGCGGCAATAATGCTGCGCTTGGATTGACAACCGGCAATCTGACGGCGTTGTTTACCTATTCCATGCAGGTTTTAATGAGCCTGATGATGCTCTCTATGATTTTTGCCATGCTCACCATTGCCCGTGCCGCAGCGGGAAGAGTTGCAGAACTTCTAAATGAAAAGACAGATGTACAGAACCCTGACAATCCTGTTATGTCAGTAAAAGACGGCAGCATTTGCTATCAGGATGTCGATTTCATCTACGCTTCTAAAGCCGAGAAGAAAGTAATTAATCGGGCGAGCATTGAAATTGCATCAGGCGAAACGGTCGGCATTATCGGCAGCACGGGCTCTTCCAAGAGCTCCTTTGTGCAGCTTATTCCTCGCTTATATGACGTAACCAGTGGAACCGTATTTGTCGGCGGTGTGGATGTGCGAAATTACGATCTCGATACCCTGCGCAACGCGGTTGCAATGGTGCTTCAAAAAAATGAACTATTTTCCGGCACGATCAAGGAAAACCTTCGCTGGGGCAACGAAAATGCGAGCGATGAGGAAATGATAGAGGCTTGCAGACTGGCGTGTGCCGACGAATTCATTTCGACGATGCCGGACGGGTATGATACAAGGATCGAACAGGGAGGCACCAATGTTTCGGGCGGTCAAAAGCAGAGATTATGTATTGCGAGAGCGCTTTTGAAAAAGCCGAAGATTCTCATTCTTGACGATTCCACAAGCGCTGTCGATACCAAAACAGACGCCCTGATCCAAAAGGCATTTACCGAATACATCCCGGAAACCACGAAGATCATTATTGCGCAACGCATATCATCCGTCCAGAATGCTGACAAGATTATCGTCCTTGACGATGGCCGCATCAGCGCCGTGGGCAGACATGAAGAATTGCTCGAAACCAGCGATATTTACCATGAAGTGTATGAATCCCAGCAGAAAGGAAGCGGCGAAAATGACTAAAGAAAAGATGATGAAAAAAGGAGCAGGCAGTGTTCCACCTGCCAATATACCGCCGATGGAAAAGCCGGGGATCGGCAAAATGGATTGGAAAGCTGCAAAAAGAATATTATCATATCTGAAAGGCTATAAGATCACTCTTGTCGTTGTGGTATTCTGCATTTTGTTAAGCTCTGTTGCAAGTGTTGCGTCCTCATTGTTTATTCAAACCCTGATCGACGATCACATTACACCACTTCTCGGATCCGAGGCACCTATTTTTTCGGGGTTATTAAAAGCACTCTGTATCATGGCGTGTATTTTTCTCATAGGAACGCTTGCGACATGGATATACAACCGGTCTATGGTTACAATTGCACAGGGAACCTTAAAACAAATCCGAGATGAAATGTTTGCAAAAATGCAGGCGCTTCCCGTGCGTTATTTTGATTCCCATACGCACGGTGATATTATGAGCCATTACACCAACGATACCGATACACTCCGTCAGATGATTGCGCAATCCCTCGGACAGCTTGTATCTTCTGTCTGTACTATTGTAGCTGTTTTCTGCTGTATGCTTTACCAAAGCGTATATTTGACGCTGGTCGTTCTCCTGATTATCAGCCTGATCATGCGTGTGGTAAAAATGATTACAGGCAAAAGCGGATTTTACTTTATGCGTCAACAGGAAACACTCGGCACTCTGGACGGCTATATCGAAGAAATGGTGAACGGTCAGAAGGTCATCAAAGTCTTCTGTCATGAGAAAACGTCAAAAGCAGAATTCAGGGAAAAGAATAAGGCATGGGAGTCCAGCTCAGAAAATGCAAACGCCTACGCCAATTCAATGGCACCGATGATGAATGCGCTCGGTTATGTACAGTATGTTATTATCGCAATTATCGGGGCGTGGATGGCAATATCCGGCGTGGCCAATCTCACGATTTTCGGCTTCAACACAGTTACGCTTGGTATGATTGCTTCCTTTCTGACGCTTTCCCGCAACTTTACAAATCCGATCGCGCAGTTATCCAATCAGTTTAATTCTATCATTATGGCACTTGCCGGCGCCTCAAGAATATTTGAACTGATGGATGAAGAACCGGAAGCTGATGATGGTTATGTTACTTTGGTTCATGCTACGGAAATAAACGGTACGCTTGCAGAAAGTGAAACCTATACAGGTACATGGGCGTGGAAGCACCCGCACAGTGACGGAACTACTACATTGACGAAGCTGGAGGGCAGAATTGTTCTTGAACATGTGGATTTTGGGTATGTGCCGGAAAAACAAGTTCTGCATGAGATTACTCTCTATGCGGAGCCTGGGCAGAAGGTTGCTTTTGTTGGTGCTACTGGAGCAGGAAAGACGACAATCACAAACCTAATCAACCGTTTTTATGATATAGATGACGGCAAAATCCGTTATGACGGAATCAACATAAACAAGATAAGGAAGCCGGATTTGCGCCGTTCTCTCGGCGTGGTATTGCAGGATGTCAATCTGTTTACTGGAACCGTTATGGAAAACCTGAAATACGGAAACCCCAACGCCACCGATGAGGAGTGTATTGAGGCGGCAAAACTCGCCAATGCCCATAACTTTATTATGATGCTTCCGGAGGGGTATCAGACGGTTTTGAAGGGTGACGGCAGCGGTCTGTCGCAAGGACAGCGGCAGCTCATTTCCATCGCCCGAGCCGCAGTTTCCAATCCGCCCGTTATGATATTGGACGAAGCGACTTCCTCTATCGATACAAGAACCGAGGCACTTGTTCAAAGCGGTATGGATCGCTTGATGGAAGGCCGGACCGTCTTTGTTATCGCGCACCGCTTGTCTACAGTCATGAATTCCGATGTGATTATGGTGCTGGATCACGGGCGCATCATTGAAAGAGGAACGCACGATAGTCTGATAGAAAAAAGAGGAACGTATTATCGGCTTTACACCGGTGCGTTTGAGTTGGAGTAATGTGCGATAGATATGTCTGGCTTTGCAAAACTTATCCTTGCGATTGTTTTGCTGGTTATTTTTGGTTTTTAGCTGCACTTCTACAAAAGATATTGAGCAGGCTACAAAACTTGCGCGGGCAATGGTATCCAGATACGGTATGTCCGAGGAATTTGGCATGGTGGCGATGGAACGAGTGGATAATCCGTATTTGGGTGGAGACAGCTCTTTGACCTGTTCCATATACAAAAGCTTCACGATCTTGCTAAGTATCTGTTTGAAGAAGAAACAATATTTTCTCAGAGTGTCGCAAAATAGAATTTACAAAAATTTGTGGATAAAAAAGTTGCATGGGATTGTCAAACCAACAGTTCCGTGCAACTTTTTTACTGTGTTCATTCCTGCACGTGACCTAAAAATCGCATTTTGTAGCAGTTCCAAGTTATTATACTTCTCAATCATGCCTGTGTTGTTGGGATGTATGTTGTATTCTACAAACATGATATTTAATACTGTGAAAAAATTTGCACCCACTCATTTTAAAATAAAAATTTCTTGAAAACGTGACAGGATGCGTGTTTGAGAGAAAAAGAAGTAGATTTTTTATTTGGCAATTCTAATAAAAAAAGAGGAGAAATATTGGTAAAAAAGACAAAAATAAGAAAATAACGGGGAAAGCATTGACTTTTTTTCTTATTGAGGATATGATAATAACATCAAAGCTCTTTCTGAGCAGATGATTCCGGTTACGGAATCTTGATTTCCCACACAGAACAAAATTAAGTCGTTGAAAGAGGGGTGTCGTTGGAGAAATTAATTGTAATTATAGATGAAATGTCGGAGTATGCGCGGCAGCTGGCGGTTTATTTAAACGGCAGGAGAGGGTTTCCCTATCGCGCCGTAGTGTTTTCTTTTGCGGAGGAAGCAAAAAGCTGTGCCGAAAACGGAGCGGTATACGCGGTTTTGGCATCGGAACAGCTTGAAAAAGAGGTGTTGTCTGTCGGCTTTTCGGAGGATGTGCGCCTGTTTTGGCTAAGCGAAACGAAGAATCTGCAAACGGAGTCGGTTTTGTATCGTTACCGTTCTGCCAAAGAAATCGAAAAAAGGCTTATGCAGCCGGATCAAAACAGAAAAGAAATTCCGGTTATCGGGGTATATTCTCCCGCCGGAGGCGTCGGCATGGAGCGGCTTTCGCGTGAAATTGCAAAAGGGTTTTCAAAAGAAGGAAAAGTTTTGTATTTTCCGTTCCTGCCTTTTGGAATTTACGGAAAGGAATCCCGTGACGGGATATCGGAGCTTTTGTTTTATGTAAAGCAAAGGGAGTCCGAACTGCCGGAGCGTTTATGTTCTCTGATGCAAAAAGGGGAATATGTGGATAGCTTTGCTCCGGTTCGGTGGAGTACCGAGCTGCGGGATATCACGAAGGAAGACATGGAATGTCTGCTGCGCTGCATTGAAATGAAAACCGAATATTGTGCGGCAGTTCTGGCGGTGGGACAGTTTGACGCGGCGGGAAGCGCCGTGTTAGGCTGCTGCGATATTGTTTTAACTCCGGTGTGGGATACGGAGGAAGGACATAAAATTCAGGAAGAGTTTTTGAGGCAATTAAAAGAAGCGGGAGAAACGGGGCTGTTTTCCCGTGTAACGGAGTTCTTAGTTGAGAGCGGCGAAGAGAGTGTGGGTTTTTCGCACGCTGTCGCAGGAGCGGTAAAAAAAGGAGGGGAGGTTCTTGCGGGACGTAAAGGAGGAAATTCGATACCGGACGCTGGAACGGCTTAATCTGTCGGAGGAGCTGAGCGACGGGCAGGTGCTTACGGAAATTGAAGCCGTAATTTTGGAATATGGGAGGGAAAATTATTTACCCTTAGAGGAGAAGTGCAGGCTGAAGCAGGAAATATTCCACGCAATCCGCGGGCTTGACATTCTGGAGGAACTGCTGCGGGACGATGCCGTGACCGAAATTATGGTAAACGGATACCGGACGATTTTTTACGAGAAGGAGGGAATGCTGTTTTTGTGGGAAAAAGAGTTTTCTTCCGAGGAGCGGCTGCGGGACGTAATTCAGAAAATGGCAGCGGGGGCGAACCGCGTGGTAAATGAGGCGAGCCCGATTGCAGACACCAGACTTCCGGACGGTTCCAGAGTGAATATTGTACTGCCTCCGGCGTCCCTTGACGGCCCCGCGGTTACAATCCGAAAGTTTTCCAAAGTACCGTATACGATGGAACGTTTAACACAGATGGGAGCATTGTCGGAACAGGCACGGGAATATCTTGCCGAGGCGGTAGCCGGACGGCGCAATATTTTTATCAGCGGCGGCACCGGTTCCGGAAAAACGACCTTTTTAAACGCGCTGTCGGCATACATTCCGGGCGAAGAACGCGTTATTACGATTGAAGATGCCGCGGAACTGCAAATCAGGAGTATTCCGAATCTGGTGCGACTGGAAGTGCGAAATGCCAATACGGAAGGATGCAGCGCCGTCACCGTGCGGGATTTAATAAAAACCGCGCTCAGGATGCGCCCGTCCAGAATTATTGTCGGAGAGGTGCGCGGCGCGGAAGCGTTGGATATGTTACAGGCGATGAATACGGGACATGAAGGCTCGCTTTCCACCGGTCATGCAAATTCGGCGCAGGATATGATTTCCCGGCTGGAAACAATGGTTTTGCAGGGAAGTGATATCCCGCTGTTTGCGGTGCGCAGGCAGATTGCCTCGGCAATTGATATTTTTGTGCAGCTTTGCAGACGGCGTGACGGCAGCCGCGGTGTGTCGCAGATTTGTGAAAATAGAGGATTGTATGAGGGAGAAATTGTTTTAAAACCGGTATTTGAGTATAACGATGCCGCGGACGGAGAGGGAAGGTTATGTTGCCTCGGAGGTTCGGAGTTTTGGAAAGAAGGTATGAAAAGTGGAACAAAAGACAACTGAAAAAAAGCGGAAACAGAGACACGGAGGCTGGTTTGCGGCGGGAGTGTTGAAAGGGACGCTGCTTGGAGGGCTTACCGCGTGGCTTTTCTATCGGAATATTTACGGACTGTGTTTGACACCGGGGTTTATTCTGGTTTCACTTTTAAAAGAACGAAAACAGCAGCGGCAGAGGCAAAAAGAACGGGAGCAGCAGATGTTCGCGGGATGGATCGGCTTTTTAAAGGAGTCGCTGCAGGTAGGCTATTCTCTGGAACAGGCGGTCGGCGAGGCGAAAAAAGGTATGCTGACGTCTTATGAGGAGGAAGAACCGTTTCTTTGTGCAGTGAGCCGTATGCAGAAAAAATTACAGCTTGGGATGCCGATAGAGGAAGCATTTGCGGAATTGGCGGGAGAGTGTACCTGTGAGGAAATACTTGATTTTTCCGAAGTGCTTTTTATTGCGAAACGGACGGGCGGCGCGATACATCAGGTAATTTCCAACACGGAGCAGATGATAAGGGAACGGCAGGAAACGCTCCGTCATATCCGTGCGGTGCTACATAGCAGGGAGTATGAAGTGCGGCTGATGAAGACAATGCCGTTTGTAATGTTGTTATATCTGAGCTTATTTCTGCCGGGTTTTTTGTTGCCTTTGTATCAAAATGTACTTGGTGTCTGTGTAATGTCGGCGTTTTTGGTCGTATACGGAGGACTCTGTTTTGTGGTAGATAAAATTACAGCGGTTTCGCTCTAGGGGGAGATGTGATGGAGAAAAAAGAGAAAATTCTAATTGCGCTTATTATAAGCATTGTTCTCGGAACGGCGGCAGTTTTATGGCTGCGCGGCGGGGGTGAAGAAAAAGAGCGTATCTGGCTCGCGAGACCGGAGAGCGGAACGAAAAGGCAAAGTGTTTCTTTTGTCACGGAGTCTTCGGAGGAGCTGTTCGTATTTGATTTAAAGGCGAGAAAACAAACGACGGAAGAACTGGACGCGGCATATGAGGAGACATTACGGTGTCTGGAGAAAGTTATCAATCCGGAGAGCAAAGAAAAGGTTATGCTGACGGAGTCTTTGTCTCTGCCGCGGTATATAGAAGAAACGAGTGCCGTGATTCAATGGGAGAGTTCCGAGGAGGAGGTATTGGCAAAGACGGGGAAATTACAGCGGGCAGGGCTCTCGGAAGAATGCGAAGTTTTTCTGCGTGCGCGGATTACAATAGAAGATGAATGCAGAGAGCATTGGTTTTCGGTCTGTGTGCCGCCGTATGAGACCGGAAGCAGCGAGGCGTTATTTTACCGGGCAGGCGAGGAACTCAAAAGGATGGAGAAGGAAACGGCGGGAGAAGAAGGATTTTATCTGCCGGAGCAAATTGACGGGGTGACGCTTGGTCTTCCCCAAAAAGGGAACAGCACGTTAGGCATGGCGGCGGTTTTGGTGTTTCTCCTGTTTTTTGTAATAGCAGCCGCAAAACGCAGGGAAAAAGAGAAAAAGCGGCAAAAACGGGAAGAAGAATTTTTGGCGGAATATCCGCAGCTTATAACGAAGCTTACCCTTTACGTCGGCGCCGGACTAAGTCTGCGCGGCGCATGGGAACGGCTGGCGGCGGAATACCGAAAAAAGGCGGGATTGCCGGGAAAGCAAAATCCGGTTTATGAGGAAGTATTAATACTTGCGGGAGAACTAAAAAACGGAAAGTCAGAAGCCGGTGCGTACGAGGCGTTTGGCAGGCGAATCGGCTTAAAACCATATTTGCGCTGCGCCGCCCTTTTTGTCAACCGTCTGCAAAAGGGAAGCGGCGGACTGAGGGAAGGATTGGAAAATGAAGTAAGGCTTGCGTGGGAGATGCAGCGGCAGAAGGCGGAAAAACTTGGAGAAGAAGCACAGACAAAACTTCTGTTTCCGATGATGGGAATGCTTTTGCTGGTACTTATGATTGTTATGTTTCCGGCATTTTTAAATATGGGAATTTGATAAAGAGAAATAGTCCGGAAGGTGTTTTATTAAAGAGAGGGATGAATAGAAGAATGAAAAAGGAAGCGAAAGAAAAAAAGAAAAAAAGAGCGGAGGAAAAAATGGAAAAGAAAACGGAGTTACAGACAAAAATACCGGAAGAGGAAATCGAAGAACAGAAAAAGAGAGGTTTTTTACAGAATAATACAGGAGTCGGTGTGGTGGAAATTATTTTGATTCTTGTGGTATTAATTGCGCTGGTATTGATTTTTAAAGATCAGTTGACCGCAATCGTAGAAAAAGCAATGTCGGCGCTGGAAAAAAGCGTAGATGGGATTTTGTCGTGAAAAAGCAGGGTTCTGTTACGATTGTATTTTCCTTGGTGTTTCTGCTGCTGTTTAGTTTTATTCTTTCCTTTTTTGAGATGGCGGCGTATACGGCGCGGACATCGTACCACGCTTCTGCCTCGTTACTGGCGGTTGAAAATTATTTTGCCGGTTATTTGGAGCCGTTGTATAAACAGTATCATATTTTCGGACGGGAAGTGCCGGAAGGGAAAGATATTTTGTCATGGACAGAAAAAACGATTGGAGAGGACGTTTTATATATGACGCAGAAAAAGGAGGGAGAAAAATCACTTTTATTACGTTCCGGTGCGGAGTTTTCGATAGATTATGCAAAAGTGCTGACAGATGATAACTTAGACGGTTTTTATTCTCAGGCAGTCTCCGTCATGAAATACCGGGGCGTTCTGGAAATTTCTAATTTGCTGAAACGGGTTATGGGAATGACGGAACAGGCAGATACACATCTGGAAGTCGCAGTAGCAAAAACAGCGGCGGACACGGCGTATTCTCTTGTAGAAGAAAAATTGCTGAAATTGATAGAACAGGTAGACGGTGTCCTGCTGTCACAGTATGAAAACTTTTTGCGGGGTAAGGCAACGGTTTTTCAGGCAAAAGTTTATGTGAAATATTTCTGTACGGACATGCAGGGCGCGGCACGGTATTTTGACCGTGCGGAAGTATATCAGGCGTTTATAAAGAATTCGGAAAATCCCTGTGAGATATTAAAAGGGTTTATGGAACAAGCAGAAACTTTACTGTATCTGGTAACGGAGAGGGAGGAAAAGGAAAAAGTCTGCGAAAGACATATGGAGGAACTTACGGCAGAAAGGAGCGCGCTCGCGCTGTCAATGGAGCAGCTTGACGCAGATATAGATGCGGCAAAAACTCAGCTTTCGTCAGTACAGGTACAGATAACGGAACTGACAGCGGCATCACCGCGGGAAGGAATTCAGGAGAAGCTGGAGAGTTTACTGACGGAAGAAATTCGGATTTCGGAGACAATAGAGCAAATGGAGGAGACGGGAGAAACTTTGCAGAAACGGCAGACGACGCTGTTGTATGAGATGAAGAAACTGGAAGATGAGTCTGCCGAATTAAAAAAGCAGAGGCAGGAACATGAGAAACAGGTAAAAAGGCTTTCAAAGGAGGAGGAAAGCTTTATAAAAACATGTGTTTCGGTAGCGGCGACGTGTGAGGAAGCATATAAACAGGTTGACGAAATCTATAAAGAACTGCAGACAGCGAAAAAAATAAAGGCCGACTGCGAAAAGCTGTTGGATTCTGTAGGGGCTATAATTGGAGAAGATGCGGAAAAAGAGTACCGGAAAGAACTAGAAAAATATAAGTTTTATGAAAGTGCCGAAGGATATGATTTTGAACAGATGAAAGCGACACTCAGTCAGGACGCAGGGATACTTCGCAGTCTCGGAAAGTGTTTTTCGGGTACGGATTCGGTGGCATTGAGCGCGGCGCTGGACGCGCTGCAAAAAGAAGAAACGGCTTTGTGCGGGTATTCTTTTGAGGGTCTGAAATTAAACTACGGGGAAATGTCTTTGGAAGAAGATATATCCACACAGGCGAAAAACCTTCTTACGAGTGCGGCAGGCGAAGGGTTTCTTGGATTTCTGACGGAAAAAGAAATTTCCGAAAAAATACTGGATAAATCGTATCTGCCGTCGGGGTTTTCTTATCAGGAAAATACGTCAAACGATGTTATTTCACTGCTTGGAGTAAACGCGAATCATATGCTTCAGGAAATACAAAATATGCTTCCGCGGGACGGGAGCGCCGGTAATGTTCTGGAAACGATTACGGACACAGTGTTATTTCATTCCTATTTGATATCACATTTTTCGGATTATCTGGAAGAAAACAAAAACGGCGCCCTGTCTTATGAAATTGAGTATCTGCTTGCCGGAAAAGCCGCGGATAAGGATAATCTTTTTTCTGTCGCGATGCGGCTCTGCGCATTGCGGACGGCACTCCACTTTATTTCACTTTATACGGACAGCGCACGCAGGCAGCCGGCGGAGCAGGCGGCACTTGCGGCATGTGGAGTGATTGGTCTTCCGGCGTTAAGAAGTGTTATTACTTTTGTACTGCTGCTTGTATGGGCAATAGAGGAAGCAATGATTGATACGGCAGCCCTTCTGCAGGGAAAAAAGCTGGCGTTGTATCCGACCGGCAGCGACGGCAGTTTGACGTTTCCGGAAATCTTTCTTTTCTCACAAAAGTTTTTATTAGAAAAAGCAAAAGGGAAAAAAGAGGCGGCGGCAGTCGGATTTGGCTATCGGGAGTATATTCAGATATATCTTTTCCTGCTTCCCAAAGAGATAAAGTGTTACCGTGCCTTAGATCTGATTCAGGAAAATCTGCGGAAAAATTATAAGGATTCTTTTCGGGTAAACCGCTGCGTGTGGAAGATTTCTTATCAGACAGATAAAAGAAAATATGAGTATTCGTATTAATAAATAGAAAACGAGAGGAGGTGTATTCCGATTTCTGTTCTTACTTTTTCAAGACGAAATATGTTGTTCTCCATGAAGGCGGTTGATTTTATACTCCCCTTTTCTCTTACCGCCGTCTTTACAAGCTTTTGGTCTAAGTATACAAATAAAACAAAATTAACTTGCGGAAAGGTCCATAAAAATCCACTTTGTCAAAAGAGTAAGAGCAGATATCGGAGTGCATCTCTGACGGTAGAGGCGGCGCTTGCGTTTCCTGTATTTTTCTTTGCGGTAATGTATTTAATTCAGATGTTTGCAGTACTGCAGGCGGAATTGGCAGTCGCAAAGGCAGGAATTGCATCTGCCAGAGATGCCGCGGCGTTTTCTTATGTGGCGGAACGGCTGGCGGACGGAGAAAACGCTGCCGCGGAAAAACTGTTTGCGTTATTTGATAAGAAAATAGTAAGGGACGGGGCGTTTACCGCAGTATTTTACGGACGGTGTGATAAGGAATCGCTGAAACGGGCGGGAGTGGCACAGGGACTTGGCGGTATATGGGTTGATACGTCAAAAGAGGAAGAAACCGTGCGTCTTTGTGTCAGTTACCGGGTAAAGCCGGAGAATGTGTTGTTTCCGGAGAGGCAGAGCTATTACTGCCTGCGTCTTGTATACCGGAACTGGACCGGGGAAGGAAAAACCGCAGGTAAAAAGGAAGAAAGCACGGGGCAGAATATGGTATATCTTGCCGAGAATGCAACGGTGTACCATCTGGATAAAAATTGTACATATATCAACATAAAAATAAATGCCGTGATGTCCGGAAAAATCGGTGAGAAGCGGAATGCTTCCGGGGCGAAATACTACGCCTGTGAGTTTTGTGAACCGGTGCTTCGGGAAAACGAGATGGTTTATGTGACAACCTATGGAACAAGATATCATGCGGTTTCTTCCTGTTCGGTGATAGAGCGCAATCCGCGGGAATGTCCGTTAGAGGAAGCCGAAAAGCAATACAGGGCATGTAAAAAATGCGGCCAAAAACAGGAGGAGGGAGAAAAGTAATGGAATTATGGGAAAAAGCTGCACGGGAATTAGGCAGTATGCCGGTGCTTTTGTGGCTGGCTCTGCTGGATAAAAAGCAATTAGAGATTAAGAAAAGCATATTGGTTTTTGCGGCGGTGATTCTGCTTGCGGCGGGAAGTCTGGGAGACGTTTCTCTTTTTTCACGCTTTGGCGGCGCCGCGTTCGGTATAGTACTGCTGTTTTTCTGTCGATTTTCCGGAGAGGCAATGGGAATGGCGGACGGGATTTTAATTTTGATTTGCGGTGTGGCGTTCGGTTTGTATGAAACGGTAGCATTAAGTTTTTTTGCCGCGCTTTACGCGGGCTGTTTTTCGGGAATTCTCCTGATTACGCACAAGGCGGGAAGAAAAAGCCGGATTCCGTTTTTGCCGTTTCTTTTACTGGGGTATATTACAATGGCACTTTTAATCCATACTGTCTGAAAAAAGCGTGTCGCGTCCGTGTGGCGATGACTTAGAATTTATATATAGAATTGACAGGAGGTCGAGGATAAAATGAGACAGAAGCTACAGGGCTCTATTACCGTAGAGGCGGCGTTACTCTATCCGTTTTTGCTGTTTCTTACATTTTTGCTGGTGAAACTGACACTTTCCGAATATGAGGCGGCAGCGGAGCAGGCGGCGGGGTTATACAGGGCAGTATTTACGGAGCGGGAGTTACAGGCGCCGGAGCTTGTAAGGGCTTCGGATACCATATTTGATTTTTTTGATTAGCGGAAAGAGGAATCATGGAAAAAATATTGAATGAAGAATATAAAAAAGAAGCAGATGGCAGGTCTTATCTGTTGCTGAATAAAACAAAAAATACTTATGAAGAACAGATGATACGGGAGGCAGCACCGACCGGAGTTCTGCCGATGGCAAAATCGGAGAGGGAAGAGTATTATAAGTATGACATTACAGGGAGAAAAACGCTTTCCATGACCTTTGAGCGTGTTCCTATGAATGAAGAGCAGGTGCAGAAGGTGCTGCAGGGAATTTTGGCCGTCTTGGAGAGGGCACGGGAGTATCTGCTTTCGGAGGAACACTTTCTTTTACAGCCTGATTATATTTTTCTTCGTATTCCGGAATATGAGGTAACATTATGTTATTACCCGGAGTACAGCGCTTCGTTTTCGGAGCAGATGGGAAAGCTGTTTGAAATGCTTTTAAACCGGGTAGATTATAGGGAGGAAAAGGCAATTAGTCTGGTATATGCGTTGTATATGCAGTTACAAGAGCCCGATATGACGCTGGTGCGCATGAAGGAAAAATTAGGGGAGCAGATTCAAGGAGAAGTAAAGGTACGGGAGACGGCGGAAATAAAACCGTCCGAAAGAGAAGGTGCGGCAGCGGGCGTTGAGGAAAGGAACGAGAAAAAACCGTCTCTTTTGGAGCGTTTCCGTGAAGATTTTAACTCAAAATTGTCATTACGCATATCGGAAAAGAAGCCGCAGCCTACGTCTGTAAAGAAACCGTTTTCGTTCTCCGCGAAAAAGCGGCCGGAGGCAGATATGACGCCGGCGGTACCGCCGGCGTATATAATGGAATCGCTGCCGGAGTGGGGAACGCAGCACACAAGAGTCGTTTCCGTAAAAAAAGAGGGCAGGGAGCTGATGCTTGTATCGGAAAAAACAGGAGAGAGAATCCGTTTAGCGAAATTTCCGTTTTACATCGGAAGTCTTGCGGGATATGTGGATTACGTAATGAAAAATGATACGGTCAGCCGATTTCACGCAAAGTTTGTCAAGGAGAACGGAGAAGTATTTCTTATAGATTTAAACAGTACCAACGGCACAAAAGTCAACGGACATTCGTTAAATGTACAGGAAAAAGTGCGCCTGCTGCCGGGAGATTGTATTTTTTTTGCAGATGAAAAATATCGCTTTCTTGCGGAGGACGAGGAAACAGATTCCTTATTTTACCGGTAGATTTTCCGGTTTTTTTGTACTATAATAGTCTTGTACAAAAGAGAAAGGCAGGGACTTCTTCGATGCGATATTTGCAGCCGAGAGGTCCCTGCCATTATTTTTTTTGGTAATTCCAATAACGGACTTGAATGAAATGAAAAAAATGGTTATACTGGAAGGAGATATAGGGGAAAAAACCGAAGTATCAAGGGGCAAAAAGCAATGAGGGAAGTGCCCGGAAGGGAGACGGATACGATGGAGCAGAAAGAAAAGAACAGACGTCCTTTAATTACAACGATTTTGGTAGTAGTTAATGCAGTGGTGTTCCTGATTACCGATCTGGTATTTTTTCATGAGCAGAACAGGATTGTCTACTATATGGCGTTAAATACGGAGCTGGTTTTGAATAAAGGAGAGTTTTGGCGGCTGTTTACTTCCATGTTTTACCATTTTGACATAGAACATGTGATGTTCAATATGTTAATGCTGTATTTTGTCGGAGTGATTATAGAGCCGTTTTTCGGACGGATTCGGTTTTTTATTTTGTACTTTGTGTCGGGACTTCTTGCAGATGTGACTTCAATCATATATAATAGTCTTATTGTAGGCGAAAGTTCAAAAAATGTGTTTGAGGCCGGAGCATCGGGGGCAGTGTATGGTTTGTTTGGTGCGTTTGCCGTCATGCTTATGTTTTTAAGGGACGAAAGGTTGAAAGAAGAACGCCGCAGGCTTCCGCTGATGATTTTTTTCCTGTTATTCGGGAATATTTTTAACAAGAGCGTGGGTCATGCCGCACACTTCGGCGGTTTTTTTGCCGGAGCATTGTTAGGGGCCTGTTATTGTATCTGCCTGCGGAAACGGCAGGACGGGAAATGGAGAACGAAAGGGTAATTTACGGAGGTGAATAATGAAAATAGCGGTTTATTACGGCGGAAGGGGTGTCATTGAGGACTCGACGATTTATGTAGTCAACAAATTGACAGAAGTGTTTCAGGAACTGAACGTACAGGTGCGCCGTTATAATTTGTACGAACAGAAAAACGAGATTACCGCGCTGTCCGGCACGATAAAAGAAGTTGACGGCGTAGTGCTTGCCGTGCCGTTAGAATGGTACGGCATCGGAGGATATATGCAGCAGTTTTTGGATGCCTGCTGGCTGTATGCGGATAAGAAGAAACTGCAGAATATGTATATGCTGCCGGTAGTAGTGGCTGTGACATCAGGGGAACGCCAGTCGGAGCTTGCGCTCCGCAGTTCGTGGGAGCTTCTCGGAGGCAAAGTAGCTGACGGGATTTGTACGTTTGTGGAAAATCAGGTGGAGTTTGAAACCAACACAAACTATGCGAAGATTATCGAAGAAAAGGCGGAAAACTTTTATCGCACCATATCCAGAAAAGAGCTGCAGCTTCCGACCGGATACAGTCTGATTAAGCAGAGCATAGCGGCAGCACCGATTCCGTTTACGCCGCAGGAGAGCGAAGACTTATCAAAGTATGTTTCAAATGATAAGTATGTAAAACGCCAGAAAGAAGATATCGAGGAGCTTTCCCAGATGTTTAAGGGAATGTTGGAAAAAAGTACCGCCGGTATGGACCCTAAGATGGAGTTTATTGCGAGTCTTAGGACGAATTATCATGCGCCGGAAGAGAAAACGACGGTATCTTACGCATTGCATTTTAATGATAACGGACGCACCCTGTTCATAGAGATTAAGGACAGCAGGCTGTTTTGCAGCTATACCGAGGATACCATACAGGCGGACGTGAACGCAAGACTGACCCGCACGGTGATGGAGAGCATTGTCAACGGCAGAGTGACCTTCCAGGGAGCGTTTATGTCCGGCGATATTTCGGCAAAAGGTGATTTTAGGCTGCTCAGGCAGTTTGATATGATGTTCCGGTTCCAGACGTTGGTGTAGGCGCAAAAGGATTGAAAACGTAAGAATGCGGTTTTAAAGATTATAATAGAAAGAAGACTTGGAGGAAAGCCATGGAGAATTGTATTTTTTGTAAAATTGTAAACGGTGATATTCCGTCGGCGGTTGTATACGAAGATGAGAATTTTCGTGCGATTATGGATATTGCGCCGGCGGCAAAGGGACATGTGATTTTGCTTTCGAAAGCGCATATGAAAGATTTGACAGAGGCGGATGACGCGGTACTTTCCGCGGCGCTCCCGGTGGTAAAGCGTATTTCAAACGCCATTAAAAAGACGCTTTCCTGTGACGGAATCAACGTGCTTCAAAATAACGGCACCGCGGCGGGGCAGTCGGTATTTCATCTGCATATTCACATGATTCCGCGTTATGATAACGACGGCGTGACCGTTCCGTGGGAGCAGAAAAGCTATGCGGACGGGGAAGCGGCGGAGCTGGCGAAGAAAATTGCGGCGAATCTGTAATGGTAGAGTATGCTTTGTATACAGATTTTACTTGACAAATACCAAAAATAGGTGTATGCTAACAGTAACTTAAACAGAAAATTTTATATGTAAAAACTCTTATTAAGAGTGATGGAGAGTAAAGGCTCTGCGAAGTCACGGCAACCCCCACAAGGGAAGGTGCCAAGTTGAGCGGTAGAAATACCGAACAATAAGGGATTTGATTCAAGGTGTCAAGTCCGTAGTCCGCAAGGCCTACGGATTTTTTATATTATAGGAAGTTGCGCTACATTTCCTATGATAAAAGCTCTCCCGGGCAGGACGCACATCCGCATAAGAGGAAATTTGCCGTAGGCGGCTGTGCCAGGCGCACAAAGAGTTACAAGGACTCTTTGTTCTATCAAAAATAAGCATACTGACAGTGAAAGGAGAAAAAAGATGAGTGATAAGTTTTTATTTACTTCCGAATCGGTAACGGAGGGGCATCCGGATAAAATCTGCGACCAGATTTCCGATGCGATTTTAGATGCAATGATAGCACAGGATCCGATGAGCCGCGTGGCGTGTGAAACGGCGTGTACGACGGGACTTGTATTGGTAATGGGCGAGGTGACAACAAAAGCAAACGTAGATATTCAGGAGATTGTGCGCAATACCGTGCGTGAAATCGGTTACGACAGGGCAAAGTATGGTTTTGACGCGGATACCTGTGCGGTGCTGGTGACGCTGGACAAGCAATCGACAGATATCGCAATGGGTGTTGATAAGGCGTTAGAGGCAAAGGAAAATAAGATGTCCGACGCGGACATTGAGGCAATCGGTGCAGGCGACCAGGGAATGATGTTTGGGTATGCGACGGATGAAACGGAAGAATTGATGCCTTACCCGATTTCTCTGGCGCACAAGCTGACAAAACAGCTTTCCAAGGTACGCAAGGAAGGTATTTTGCCGTATCTGCGTCCGGACGGGAAATCGCAGGTAACGGTGGAATATAACGAGGCAGGGGAGCCGATTCATTTGAATGCGGTTGTGCTTTCTACGCAGCATGCGCCGGAGGTTACGCAGGAGCAGATACATGAGGATATTAAGAGATTTGTTTTTGAGCCGGTATTGCCGAAAGAAC
>JAFLSZ010000041.1 GCA_022510665.1 Lachnospiraceae bacterium | reverse complement strand
GTTTTTAGCGAAGCCGGAATCACCTCTTAGAGCCGGTTAGCCGCGAGGACGCACCCGAGCGGTTTAACGGTTCTTAGAGGAAGTCCGGCGCAGCATTGCGCATGCAAAAATAAGATAGTGTGTAATCTGCGGAATATAAAAAAGTATGCAAAATGCGAAAAATCAAGGCAAAAATAAGAACATAGGAAGGGTCGGTATGCGCGTTTATTTTATTTCACTCGGCTGTGACAAGAATCTGGTAGACAGCGAATATATGCTGGGGCTTCTTTCGGAGGCGGGACATACGCTTACGGAAGATGAAGCCGAGGCGGAGGCGATTATTGTTAATACCTGCTGTTTTATCCACGACGCCAAAAAAGAAAGTATTGAGGCGGTTTTGGAAGCGGCGGGATATAAGGAAACGGGAAAGTGCCGCATTCTCTTGGTAACGGGGTGCCTTGCACAGCGCTATCAAAGTGAAATCAGGGCGGAGATTCCGGAGGTGGATGCCGTGCTTGGCACCGCATCTTTTGATGAAATTGTAACAGCCCTGCAGACGGCGGAGCAGGGAACGAAACCCGAAGTTTATAAAGAATTGGACTATCTGCCGCTGCCCGGCGTAAAGCGTATTAATACCACCTGTGGGTACACGGCGTACCTAAAGATTGCGGAAGGCTGTGAAAAACACTGTACTTACTGCATTATTCCGTCTATCCGCGGAAGATACCGGAGTGTTCCTATGGAGCGGGTGTTGGCGGAAGCGTGTCAGCTGGCGGCGGACGGGGCAAAGGAACTGATATTGGTTGCACAGGAAACGACCTTGTACGGGATAGATTTATACGGAAGAAAGGCACTGCCGGAGCTTTTAAGGAAACTCTGTGCTCTTGAGGGAATTGAGTGGATTCGTTTGCTGTATTGTTATCCGGAGGAGATTACCGAAGAGTTGATTACGGTGATGAAAGAGGAGCCGAAAATCTGCCGTTATCTTGACCTGCCGATTCAACACGCCGCCGATACGGTATTAAAGCGCATGGGACGGCGTACCACAAAGAAAGAGCTGACGGCGTTAATACGAAAACTCCGGAAGGAACTGCCGGGAATTGTGCTTCGTACTTCCCTGATTACGGGATTTCCCGGAGAAACTTTGGAAGAACATGAAGAACTGCTTTCTTTTGTGGAAAAGACGCGTTTTGACCGGCTCGGCGTGTTTACATATTCAAAGGAAGAAGATACGCCTGCGGCAGCCATGAAAGGGCAGATAGCAGAAAAGGAAAAAAGGCGCCGCCAAAAGGAACTGATGCAGCTCCAGCAGAAAATTGCATTTGAGAATGCCCAAAAACGTATCGGAAAACGCTATACGGCGCTGATTGAGGGAAAACTTCCGCAGGAAAACGTGTATCTTGCGAGGACTTACATGGACGCGCCGAACATTGACGGATATCTGTTTGTGGAATCCGAAGAACGGTATGAGTCCGGCGAGTTTGTGAAAGTTAAAGTAACCGGCGCCAAAGGGTATGACCTCATGGGCGTGAATACAGAGAAGAAAAAAATAATTTAGGAGGCGGTTATGAATTTACCTAATAAGATTACTTTGTTCCGTGTCGCGATGATTCCGGTGTTTCTGGTGCTGCTGCTTGTTCCGGGGATTCCTTACGGAAACTATGCCGCAACGGCAGTCTTTTTACTTGCCTGTCTCTCCGATGCGCTTGATGGGTATCTGGCAAGAAAGTATAACCTTGTTACTAATTTCGGTAAGTTTATGGACCCGCTGGCCGATAAGCTTCTGGTGTGTTCGGCATTGATTTGTTTTGTGGAACTGTCGTATATGCCGGCGTGGATTGTAATTGTAATTATCGCGCGTGAGTTTATTATCAGCGGATTCCGTCTGATTGCATCCGATAACGGCGTTGTGATTGCGGCAAGCTACTGGGGAAAGTTTAAGACGATTGCCCAGATGACTGCCTGTATCCTTTTGCTTGTACAGCTCCCGTTTCAATGGGCGGAAACGGCGGAGCAGATATTTATCTATCTTGCTCTTTTGCTGACGGTTGTATCGCTTTGTGAGTACATTTGGAAGAATAGAAAAGTGCTTTCCGAGAAAAAATAACACTGTAATTTCACTATTCTGTCATTTTTTTACCACGAAAATGACATACTTCGCTGTTATGGTAATTGTGTCATGTTAGAAGGATATGGTAAATAGGGATAAGGCAAATAGGGTACGGAAGGAGAATAAGAAAGGAGCCGTTATGAAAAGAAGGAGCGGAATCGTTTTTATTATCATGCTTGTTCTTTGTCTGTCTGCGTGCGGTAAGAAGGAAAACGGAGACGGGAATCCTACTTCTGAGCCTACGGTAACTCCTGTTACCGGTATTTTAACGGCACCATCAACCACACCGATAATTGCACCGTCCCAAACAAAGGAACTGCCGATTTATACCATAAGCGGTGATTTTACGGAACTTACGGCAGTAACGGCATTGGTTGCGGCAGAAAAGGATATTACCGAAACGGTAGTAGCGGAGGCAGTGGTTGACGCGTTGGCGGATAGTGCAATCTATGTAAAGGTAAACGATGTAGTGAAAGAGGATACGGTAATTATTGTGGACTTTGATGCTTCAACGCCGCCGGTAACAAAGGTAAGTGCAAGTATTGAAGGCCTGATTTTGGACGCGTTCGGCCAGAGTATTCTGGATAATATAGCGGAGTGCAGCGGAGTCAGTTTTTCCGTGAACAAAGAAGCATATGACTCCGGTCATTTTGAACTTGAAGAAGGCGACGTTTATATGAGGCGTTAAAAATATAAAATAATATAAAATAAAAGAAGAAACTTGTACCGGAGAGCCTTCCTTATGGGAAGGCTCTTTGGGCAGGATGCGCACGGACGCGTACAAGGAAGTTGCCGCAGGCGCGGCCGCGCCCGGAGTTTCGGTTACGGAGTGATGTATGAAGAAAATTATTGTAATCGGCGGCGGCGCTTCGGGTATGATGGCGGCTGTCGCGGCGGCGGAGCAGGGCGCCGGGGTGCTTTTGCTGGAAAAAAATGAAAAACTCGGAAAGAAGCTGTATATTACGGGAAAGGGCAGATGTAATATTACGAATGCCTGCGAACCGGAGGAACTGTTTAAAAAGATTGTTACGAACCGGCGCTTTTTGTACAGCGCGCTGTATTCTTTTACCAACAGCGACACGGTTCGTTTTTTTGAGGAGTGCGGCGTGCCGGTAAAGGTTGAGCGCGGAGAGCGCGTATTTCCGGTTTCGGACAAGTCTTCCGATGTGATTAACGGTCTTGCAAAGCGCTTAAAGCAGGCGGGAGTTGACGTAAGGTTACGGACCCCTGTAAACAAAGTCTGTACGAAAGACGGAGAGGTTGCCGGTGTTCTTTTACAGAGCGGGGAGATGCTTTCCTGCGACGCGTGTATTGTGGCAACTGGAGGACTTTCTTACGCTTCCACCGGTTCTACCGGAGACGGCTATACTTTTGCGAAACTGTGCGGACATACGGTTACGGCGTGTTACCCGTCCCTTGTGGCATTAAAGATTACGGAGCCGTTCGCGAAAGAACTGGAAGGGCTTTCTTTAAAAAATGTGCGTCTGCGCGCCATACAGGGAAAGAAAGAGTTATACAATGACATGGGAGAACTGTTGTTTACCGCAGACGGTGTAAGCGGGCCGTTGGTGCTTTCCGCGAGCAGCGCTGTGACGGACAGGCTCTCTGACGGGGAAGTCGTACTGGAACTGGATTTAAAGCCCGCTTTGTCGAAAGAGGAACTTGACGCGCGGATTTTAAGGGATTTTGAGGAGGCAAAGAACAAACAGTTTCGAAATGCGCTGGATAAACTATTGCCACAGCGCCTGATTCGGGTTATAATTACACTGTGCGGCATTCCGGAAGAAAAACAGGTCAACGCGGTTACCAAAAAGGAACGTGCCATTTTGACGGATGTATTAAAAGGAATGAGACTGCATATAAAAGAGACAGGCGGTTTTAACGAAGCGGTGATTACCCGTGGAGGAGTCGCGGTGCGGGAGGTAAATCCCTCTACAATGCAGTCAAAGATTACAAAAGGGCTGTATTTTGCCGGTGAAGTGCTGGATGTGGACGCACTTACCGGAGGCTATAATTTACAGATTGCCTGGTCTACCGGTTATCTGGCCGGTTCTTCCGCGGCAGCAAAAGGGGACTGAAATGTCGCTCACCCCGAAGGGGTTTTTGACATTTGAAGCAATTATCTAAGAGAAAACCGACGTGTCAAGGCACGGGAAAGGATACACATGGGAAAGTTCAGTATAGCGATTGACGGGCCTGCGGGGGCAGGCAAAAGTACTGTGGCAAAGGAACTGGCTAAAAGGCTCGCCTATATTTATGTAGATACAGGGGCCATGTACCGCGCGATGGCGCTGCATTTTATCAGAAACGGCATTACGGAGGGGGATTCAGGAGCAATGGAAGCGGCCTGCGATACCGCGGACGTCACGATTACCCACAAAGACGGCGAGCAGGTTGTTTTGTTAAACGGCGAGAACGTAAACGGACTGATACGTACGGAGCAGGTAAGCCATATGAGCAGTGTTTCTTCTACAAATAAAAAGGTACGTTTGAAAATGGTGGAATTACAGCGGAATCTTGCCGCGAAAGAGAACGTGGTAATGGACGGAAGGGATATCGGCTCTTATGTCCTGCCGAATGCCGACGTGAAGATTTTTCTTACGGCCGACGCGAAGGTGCGCGCAAAACGCCGTTATGACGAACAGTCCGCGAAAGGAATCGAATGCAGCCTTGAGCAGATTGAGGAAAATATCAGGGAGCGTGATTACCGTGATTCCCACCGTGAGTTCGCGCCGCTTGTACAGGCGGAAGACGCGGTTTATTTTGATAACTCCGGACTGACAATCGACGAAACGATAGAGGAGATTTACCGTTTATGCGAAAAGGCACGCGGATAAAGGGCATTTCTGGCAGACGGAGGCGGTTATGGAGGTAAAGGTTGCAAAGACCGCCGGTTTTTGTTTCGGCGCGAAGCGGGCGGTTGATACGGTAAAGGAACAGCTTCGGCAGGGGAAAAAGGTGTATACCTACGGTCCGATTATCCACAATGAAGAAGTGGTGGGCGGCTTTGAAAAAAAAGGAGTGCGCATTTTATATCCCGAAGACGAATGGGAAACGGTGGAAAAGGGTACAATAGTGATACGCTCCCACGGCGTAACGAAAGAAGAACAGGAAAAACTTTCGGCGCATGGGTTTGAAGTGGTAGATGCTACTTGCCCCTTTGTAAAGAAAATTCACAAAATAGTGGAGGAGCAAAGTCTCGCGGGAAGAAAAATTTTGATTATCGGAGATGAAAACCATCCCGAGGTCATCGGAATCCGCAGCTGGGCAAGAGAAAAAACTTATGTGTTAAATTCCGCCGAAGATGCTGAAAAAGCGGAGTTTCCCGAGGGTGACAGGTTTTGTATCGTAGCGCAGACGACATTTAATTACAAGAAATTTCAAGAATTAGTTGAAATTTTGAAAAAAAAGCGGTATGATATAATTGTTCTTAATACGATATGCAATGCGACGGAGGAACGGCAGTCCGAAACAGCGCAGTTGGCGGCCATGTCGGAGGCTATGATTGTGATTGGCGGAAAGCAGAGTTCCAACACCAAGAAGTTGTATGAAATCGCGAAGAACGCATGTGGAAATACTTACTATATACAGAAACTCGATGACCTGGATTTAAGACAGTTTAAATCTTTTCGTTGCGTAGGTATTACAGCGGGGGCTTCCACCCCAAATAATATTATCAAGGAGGTTCAGAAAGTAATGTCTGAAATGTCTGAAATGAGTTTTGACCAATTATTGGAGGAGTCTTTTAGGACAATACACAACGGAGATGTAGTCGAGGGTACTGTGATTCGTGTAAAAGAAGACGAAATCGTCTTGAACATAGACTACAAGGCCGACGGTATCATTACCAGAAGTGAATATACCAATGCTCCGAATGTGGACTTAACTACGTTAGTTAAGGAAGGCGACACCATGCAGGCGAAAGTCCTGAAAGTGAACGACGGCGAGGGACAGGTTCTTCTCACTTATAAGAGACTTGCCGTTGAGAAAGGCAACAAGAGACTTGAAGAGGCCTTTAACAACAAGGAAGTTCTGAAAGCAACCGTATCTGCCGTGAAGGAAGGCGGCTTAAGCGTTGTGATTGATGAAGCCAGAATTTTTATTCCGGCAAGCCTTGTATCCGACACATATGAAAAGGACCTGAACAAGTATAAAGATCAGGAGATTGAGTTCGTAATCAGCGAGTTCAATCCGCGCAAAAGAAGAATTATCGGCGACCGCAAGCAGCTGCTTGTCGCAAAGAAGCAGGAACTTCAAAGAGAACTCTTTGAGCGGATTCAGATTGGCGACGTAGTAGAAGGCAAGGTAAAAAATGTAACCGATTTCGGTGTGTTTATTGACCTTGGCGGCGTTGACGGTCTGCTTCACATCTCCGAGATGTCATGGGGCAGAATCGAAAGCCCGAAGAAGGTATTTAAAGTGGGTGATACCGTTAAGGCATTCATTAAAGATATTCAGGGTGAAAAAGTTGCGCTCAGCATGAAGTTCCCGGATCAGAACCCTTGGGCTGATGCGGAAGAAAAGTTTGCTGTCGGCAATATCGTTACCGGTAAGGTAGCAAGAATGACCGATTTCGGTGCGTTCGTAGAACTTGTTCCGGGAGTTGACGCTCTGCTTCATGTCTCTCAGATTGCGAGAGAGCATATTGAAAAGCCGGCGGATGTATTAAAGGTCGGACAGGAAATCGAAGCAAAGATTGTTGATTTCAATTTGAACGACAAAAAAATCAGCCTGAGTATTAAGGCACTCTTGGCACCGCCTGCCGAAGAGGCAGAGGCTGCCAAAGATGTACAGGAAAAGTCCGAAGATGTACAGGAAGAAGTTACCGAGACAGAGTAATGCGGAAAGTATGCTGAAATAATTTGAGAACGCCTTGGCAGTTTGTCATGAGGTGCGCAGATGTAACTGTCATGCAGAACATAATGCGCTTCGTACCGCAAATTGCCGGGGCATTTTCAGTGATTGGAGGATTTGTATGGAAAATAATTATGAGCAGTTTAAAAAAGATGTATTACAACTGACTAAAATTGATTTGAATGCGTACAAAGAACGTCAGATGAAACGTAGAATTGATGCTCTGATCAGCAAGCATCAGGTTTCAACGTATAAGGAATATGTACAGCTGCTGAGGGACAATACGGAAAGATTTGATGAGTTTGTCAATTATCTTACTATCAATGTTTCGGAGTTTTACCGTAATCCCGAATTGTGGAATGTATTGGACAAGGAGATTCTGCCTGTAATATTAAAAAACAAAAAGTCGCCTAAGATTTGGAGTGCGGCATGTTCTACCGGAGACGAGCCGTATTCGCTGGTAATGGCGCTCAATCAATTCCTTCCGTTTTCCCAGATACATATTATCGCGACGGATATTGATAAACAGGTATTAGATAAAGCCCGTATGGGATTGTATAACGATAAGAGCCTGAAAGGGCTTCCGGGCGGTTTTTTAGACAAGTATTTCACGAAAGTAAACGAGCACAACTATCAGATAAACCAGGAAGTAAAGAACTGTGTGGAGTTTAAGGAGCATAATCTGTTAAAGGACCCTTACCCGTCGGCCTGTGATATGATTGTCTGCCGGAATGTTATGATTTATTTTACGGAAGAGGCAAAAGAGGAGATTTATAAGAAATTCAATGCCGCTTTGGTTCCGGAGGGCTTCTTGTTTGTAGGCTCCACGGAGCAGATTATCCAGCCGGGAGATATGGGATATAAGTCGTTCCGTTCGTTCTTTTACCGGAAGGAGTAATTTTTTTAAATAGTAGTTGATTTTTAAAGAGAGATTTAGTATAGTGAGTTATAGGTGCGAAAGGAGCAGCAAATGGAGCAGCAGACGATGGTCAGAGTTGCCGTAGATGCTATGGGCGGTGACAATGCCCCGGCAGTCATGATAGAGGGGGCGGTTCTGGCAGTTTGTGAAGACAGCCGTGTCCATGTCGTTTTGGTCGGCAAAGAGGAGAGTATTCGGGAGGAATTGGAGAAATATACTTACGACAAAGAGCGGATTACAGTGATGCCTGCTGCAGAGATAATTACAAATGACGAGGCGCCGGTTATGGCGGTGCGCCATAAAAAGGAATCTTCCTTAGTAAAAGCAATGACCCTGGTAAAGAATAATGAGGCAGACGCGTTTATTTCGGCAGGGAGCACGGGCGCGGTACTGGTAGGAGCGCAGCTGATTGTCGGCAGACTTCCCGGAGTGGAGAGGCCGCCTCTTGCGCCGCTTATTCCGACCGATACCGGAGTGGCGCTTTTGATTGACTGCGGCGCGAATGTCGATGCGAGAGCGTCCCATCTTGTTCAGTTTGCCAAGATGGGTTCCGTTTATATGGAAAATGTCATCGGTGTCAAAAACCCCCGTGTTGCCATTGTGAATATCGGTACCGAAGAGGAAAAAGGCAATGCACTGGTGAAGGAAACATTTCCGCTGTTAAAGAACTGTAATGAGATTAACTTTATCGGCAGCATCGAGGCAAGAGAGATTCCGGCCGGAGCGGCGGATGTCATTGTCTGTGAGGCGTTTGTCGGAAATGTCATATTAAAACTTTATGAAGGGCTTGCAACAACATTAATTGCAAAAGTAAAGCGGGGAATGATGAGTACGTTCCGCAGCAAAATCGGAGCGCTTCTTGTAAAGCCGGCACTGAAAAAAACATTAAAGGCTATGGATACCGCGGAGTACGGCGGAGCGCCTATGTTGGGACTGAACGGACTTGTAGTGAAAACGCACGGCAGTTCAAAGGGAATAGAAATCAAAAATTCCATTTTACAGTGTATTGCGTTTAAGGAACAAAACATCAGCGAAAAAATCAGAACAAGTATAGTAGTCAATGAAAATAAATGAAAGGAGAAAAAATCATGGAATTTGAGAAATTACAGAAAATAATCAGTGAGGTATTAAATGTAGACGCGGAAGAAATTACGATGGATACTACATTTGTTGATGACCTTGGCGCTGATTCGTTAGATGTATTTCAGATTCTGATGGGAATTGAAGAAGAGTTTGATATTGAGATTGCAAATGAAGCGGCGGAGGGAATTGTTACGGTTGCCGACGCGGTTGAACAGATAAAAAGTGCATTGAATTAGGTTTTGCACCGGTAGTTACTGGGGTGTCGCCATGACACCCCCTTCACTTTATATTAGGCATATCCGGACAAAATGCCGGAATGTTGGAAGGAGGAAACCGATTGTCAAGGACGAATTTGAAAGAATTGGAAAAAAAACTGGGATATTCGTTCCGGGAAGAGACTTTTCTGCGTCATGCCATGACGCATAGTTCTTTCGCGAATGAGCATCATCTGAAACGGGAAGAAAACAACGAGCGTCTGGAGTTCTTAGGCGATGCCGTACTGGAAATGATATCCAGCGAGTATCTATATAAGAAGAATATGAAGATGCCGGAAGGGGAGTTGACAAAACTTCGCGCCGCTCTGGTCTGCGAAACGGCTTTGGCACAGTGTGCGGGCGAAGTAGAACTGGGTGATTTCCTTCTGCTTGGGAGAGGAGAAGAAGCAACCGGAGGCAGAGAAAGGAATTCCATCCTTTCGGACGCATTTGAGGCGGTAATTGGCGCTATTTATCTCGATGGCGGCTTTACTAGTGCAAAAGAGTTTGTGGAGCGGACCGTGCTTTCCGACGCAGAGAACAGGAAGCTCTTTTGCGATAGTAAGACTACCTTACAGGAATTGATACAAAGCGAACACAAGGGAGTGCTTTCCTATCGGCTTTTAGCACAAGAAGGTCCGGAACATCTGAAAAAGTTTACGGTTTGTGCCTGTCTGGACGATCGGATGCTTGCCAAAGGGAGCGGAAGAACCAAAAAGGCGGCGGAACAGGAAGCGGCGTATCAAAGTATTCTGATGCTTTTCGGGGATAAGAAAGAAGAATGAACGGGAGAGCGGGTTATGTATTTAAAGAGCATAGAAGTACAGGGATTTAAATCCTTTGCCAATAAAATCGTATTTGAGTTTCATGACGGAATCACCGCTATTGTCGGACCGAACGGCTCCGGTAAGAGTAACGTGGCGGACGCGGTGCGCTGGGTGCTCGGAGAGCAGAGTGCGAAACAGCTTCGCGGAAGCCGTATGGAGGACGTTATATTTGCGGGAACGCAGTTAAGAAAGCCGCAGGGGTTCGCTTATGTGGCGATTACGTTAGACAATGCCGACCATAAGCTTCCGGTGGAGTTTGACGAAGTAACGGTGGCAAGAAGAGTGTACCGTTCCGGCGAGAGCGAGTACCTGATGAACGGGAATGCCTGCCGCTTAAAGGATGTGCAGGAGTTGTTTTTTGATACCGGTATCGGTAAGGAAGGGTATTCTATTATCGGACAGGGACAGATTGACAAAATTTTAAGCGGAAAACCGGAAGAACGCAGGGAGTTGTTTGATGAAGCGGCGGGGATTGTAAAGTACAAAAAAAGAAAAGCGGCGGCGGAGCGGCAGCTCGAAGAAGAAAAGCTGAATCTGTCCCGTATTACGGACATTCTTTCCGAAATTGAAAAACAGCTTGGGCCGTTGGAAAAACAGCAGAGCGCGGCGAGGGAATATCTGCGCCTGCGGGAAGAATTAAAGCACATGGAAGTGAACTCCTTTTTGCTGGAACATGAAAAACAGGAGGAAACGGAGCGCAGTTTAGAGGAAAACATACGCATCGTACAGAACGATTTTAAAGAAACGGAAGCGGCATGCGAGGCCAGTAAGTCGGCATATGAGCAATTAGAGCAGGAAACGGATGCGCTTTCCGATGAAATTACAAAGAACGCGGCACGCAAAACAGAGCTTCAGATGGAGATTCAGAAAAAAGAGAGCGAGATTGAATTGTTCAAGGAGCAGATTTCCTCTATCCGCGTGAGCGAATCCCATTACAAGGAGCGAAAAGGCGTTGTAAAGAAAGAGCGCGAAGAAAAGTACAAGGAGTTAGAACGTTATCAGAAAGAGAAAATCGAAGTAGACGGCGAACTGTTTAAGTTAGAAGACGCAAAAGAGGAAAGTGACCGCCAGCTTGAAGAAATCAGGGCACAGATTAACGGTTATACAAATGAAATCGAAAACCGGAATGCCGACGTGTTCCGGCTGCTTGGCGAAAACGGTACAATTAAAACCAATGTACAGCGTTACCGGACAATCCGTGAACAGAACCAGATTAAAAAGTCCACGCTGACACAGCGCATATTAAAGAACCGGACCGACAAATCCGCCGCGGAGAACGCGGTAAAAGAGGTGTCAAAGCGTCTGGAGGAAATTTCCGGAAAGATAGCGGCGCGCCTGAAAGAGAATAAAGCGGACGAGGAGCGGCTTTTAAAAGTCCGCGAGGAGCTTGGCCGGCTCAGGGAAGACTATGAGGCAAAACAGCGGGAATCCCTGCGGGAGCAGTCAAGAGCCGAATCCCTGCGCAATATTTCCGAGCGTTACGACGGTTACGGCAGCGGAATCCGACGCGTCATGGAGCAAAAGGAGAAAGAACCGGGAATTATCGGCGTGGTTGCGGATATTTTTCAGGTGGAAAGAAAGTATGAAACCGCGATTGAGACCGCGCTCGGCGGCAGTATTCAGAATATTGTCACCGATACGGAAAATACGGCAAAACGCCTGATTGATTTTTTAAAGCGGGAGAAAGCGGGGCGTGCGACTTTCCTTCCGTTAGATGCCGTGAAGGAACGAAATAAAGAAGCCTTTGGAGAAGTACAAAAAGAGCCGGGCGTTATCGGCTGCGCGGCGGAACTGGTAAAAACAGAGAAACGCTTTGAGGGTGTGATTTCGTTTTTGCTCGGACGCATTGTGGTGGCGGATACGATTCAAAACGCTTTAGCACTCGCGAAAAAGTACCGTTACTCCCTGCGGATAGTTACGTTAGAAGGGGAGCAGCTTAATCCGGGAGGCTCCATTTCCGGCGGAGCGTATAAAAACGCCGGAAATCTGCTCGGAAGAAAACGTGAAGTGGAGGAAGCGCAGGAAGCGGCGGAACGCCTGAAAAAAGAACTGCTTTCCATAGAAAAACGCCGTGATGAACTTCGCGCGCTCAGGGACGAAATCTCCGGACGGGTGGAAAAGTCCAAAGCGGCGCTGCAGGAGGAGTTCCTGCTTCAAAATACAGCCAAGTTAGAGCTTGACCGTGTACGGGCGCAGGAAGAGGAACATACGTCTTCTTACGACGAGATTCAGAAAGAGCTTGCAGAGATTGAGGCGCAGGAACGCGATTTGGAGGAAAACATTTCCAAGATGGAGCGGGAGCTTGAGGAAAATATCGCGGAAAGCAAACATTGTGAGGAATGTATTGAAGAATGCGGGCATCATTTGGAAGAAGAACGCCGTCTGGAGCATTACGCGTTGGAAAGGGGCGAAAGCCTCCGGCTGGAGTTAAGTACCATACAGCAGAAAAACCAATTCCTTGCGGAGAATATCGCAAGAATCGAAGCGGAGATTGCCAAACTGACCGGGGAGGAGAACCGGCTGACAGATGACGGCGCGGGCGCACTGATTGCGGTTTCCGAAAAAGAGGCGGAGATTGAAAAGAGTCGTGAGGAAGTGAAAAACCTGCGGGAAGTCTGTGACGCGATGGAACAGGAAGCGTCAAAGCTGCTAAAACGCCGTGAGGAAATGGGCGCAAAGCACAAAGGTTTTTTGGCGGAACACGAGTCGCTTTATGAGCGGAGGGCGGAACTGGACAAAGAGTTATTCCGTCTGAATGACAAAAAGGAAAAGCTGAAAGAGCAGATTGAAATACAATGTGCCTATATGTGGGAAGAATATGAGATTACCTTATCGGATGCCGCGGCGTTAAAAGAAGAAGGGTTCGATAATCTTCCTCAGGCAAAGAAAAAGATTCAGGAACTGAAAAACAAAATCCGCGGGCTCGGTTCCGTCAATGTCAATTCCATTGAGGAATACCGCGAATGTATGGAACGCTTTACGTTCTTAGACACGCAGCGCAATGACCTTGTAACGGCGGGCGAAACCCTGACCGCGATGATTTTTGAACTGGACGAAAAGATGCGGGTTCAGTTTGCGGAGAAGTTTGAGCGGATTAAAGAACAGTTTGACGTCGTGTTCCGCGAGTTGTTCGGCGGCGGCAAGGGAAGCCTTGAACTTTCTGAGGAAGAAGACATTCTGACGGCAGGGGTACGCATTAACGCGCAGCCGCCGGGAAAGAAGCTGCAGAATATGATGCAGCTTTCGGGCGGAGAGAAGGCATTGACCGCAATCGCGCTTTTGTTTGCGATTCAGAACCTAAAGCCGTCTCCGTTCTGTCTGCTTGACGAAATCGAGGCGGCGTTGGATGATTCCAACGTAAAGCGGTACGCGGGTTATTTACATAAACTGACGAAGCATACGCAGTTTATTGTCATTACCCACAGACGCGGCACAATGGCGGCAGCGGATATTCTGTACGGAATTACAATGCAGGAAAAGGGCATTTCGACGCTGGTGTCGGTAAACCTGATTGAGGATAAGTTAGATGCTTAAAAAAGAGATATAATGAGTAAATTATAAAAGGGTACGCCATAAAAGAATACAGGAGGGTCTTATGGGCGAGAAAAAAGGTTTTTTTGGCAGGCTTGCGGCAGGACTTTCAAAGACAAGAAAGCAGATTGCAAGCGGGTTTGATTCGTTGTTTTCCGGCTTTTCCGGCATTGACGATGATTTTTATGAAGAATTGGAAGAAATCCTGATTATGGCGGATTTGGGTATGGATACCACGGAGGCCGTCATTACGGATTTAAAGGAAAAAGTAAAAGAGCGGCATATCAAGGAACCGGCGGAGTGCAAAGAGCTTTTGAAAGAGAGCATCTGCGAGCAGATGAATGTGCCGGAAAACGCATACGAGTTTGAAAAACGCAAATCGGTTGTGCTTGTTATCGGCGTCAACGGCGTCGGCAAAACAACGTCCATCGGAAAGCTCGCGTGGCAGTTAAAGAAAGAAGGGAAAAAGGTGCTTTTGGCGGCGGCGGATACTTTCCGCGCGGCAGCGGCGGAACAGCTGACCGAATGGAGCCACAGAGCGGGCGTAGACATTATCGCGCAGAAGGAAGGGGCGGACCCGGCAGCGGTGGTGTTTGACGCACTGACGGCGGCAAAGGCGAGAGATACCGATGTTCTGCTTTGTGATACGGCAGGAAGACTTCACAATAAGAAAAATCTTATGGAGGAGTTAAAGAAGATTGACCGTGTAATTACAAGGGAATATCCGGACGCTTATCGGGAGACGCTGGTAGTTTTGGACGGGACGACCGGGCAGAATGCGCTGGCACAGGCAAAAGAGTTTAACGAGGCGGCGAAAATTGACGGCATTATTCTGACAAAGTTAGACGGAACGGCAAAGGGCGGAATCGCGGTCGCGATTCAGGCGCAGATGAACATTCCGGTAAAATATATCTGCGTGGGAGAGCAGTTGGAAGATTTACAGAAATTTGACGCGAAGGCATTTACCGATGCACTTTTCGACGGGGAATAAAGAAACGGAGGATACCAGTTATGATGACAATGGAGCGTTTTGAAGAAGCGGTGGAGGCGGTCAAGCGCGTAACCGCGCCGACGAAGTTGGTTTACAGTAAGTTTTTTTCCGAGCAGACCGGGAACAAGGTGTATTTAAAGCCGGAAAATATGCAGGTGACGGGTGCCTATAAAATCCGCGGCGCTTACTATAAAATCAGCACACTGACAAAGGAGGAGCGTTCCCGTGGTCTGATTACCGCGTCTGCGGGAAACCATGCGCAGGGAGTTGCCTACGCGGCAAAGGAGTACGGCTGTAAGGCAGTGATTGTTATGCCGACAACGACGCCGCTCATCAAAGTAAACCGTACCAAGAGTTACGGCGCGGAAGTCGTGCTTTACGGCAACGTGTACGATGAGGCCTGCGAGTATGCGTTAAAGTTAGCGGAGGAAAATGGCTATACGTTTATCCATCCGTTTGATGACGAAACGGTTGCAATCGGTCAGGGGACGATTGCCATGGAGCTGTTTAAGGACCTTCCTACGGTGGATATTATTTTAGCGCCGGTAGGCGGCGGCGGTCTGCTTGCGGGCATATCGACCTTTGCCAAAATGCTGAACCCGAATGTTAAAGTAATCGGAGTAGAGCCGGAGGGCGCGAGCTGTATGAAGGCTTCCCTCGCGGAGGGAAAGGTTGTTACCCTGCCGACGGTTGACACGATTGCAGACGGTACGGCGGTAAAAACGCCGGGCGTGAATATTTTTCCGTACATTCAGGAAAATGTAGACGAGATTATGACGGTTTCCGATAAGGAACTGATTGTCTGCTTCCTGGATATGATTGAAAATCATAAAATGGTAGTGGAAAATTCCGGTCTTTTAACGGCAGCCGCGTTAAAGCACTTAAAAGGCGAGGGAAAGAGAGTCGTTGCCGTTTTAAGCGGCGGCAATATGGATGTCATTACCATGGCGTCCGTCGTGCAGCAGGGTCTGATTCTGCGTGAGCGTATCTTTACCTTTTCGGTGCTTCTGCCGGATAAGCCGGGCGAATTGGTGAACGTGGCGTCCATTCTCGCGAAGAACCAGGGCAATGTCATTCGTCTGGACCATAACCAGTTTGTCAGCATCAACCGTAACAGTGCGGTGGAACTGACGATTACATTAGAAGCGTTCGGCGGCGAACATAAACAGAAAATTTTAAAGGCTTTGGAGGATGCCGGCTATCAGCCGAATGTGGTGATGCCAAAGGCAATGTATCAATAAATCGGAGGGGTTATGAAGCTATTTATTGTTACGGGAATGAGCGGTGCAGGGAAGTCAAAGGCGGTAGATTATCTGGAAGATTTGGGATATTATTGTCTGGATAATCTTCCGGTAAAGCTGTTGTCTTCCGTTGTGGGCTGGATGGAAAATAATAAAGATTTTTCCCAAAAGGTTGCGGTAACATTGGATATCCGCAGCAGGGACATTTCGGACAGCTTTTTTACGGCGTTGGAGGCGGTAAAAAAGGGCGGTGTGCCGGTGCGCGTCCTGTTTCTGGATTGTGAAGATACGGTACTTATTAAGCGTTACAAGGAGAGCAGACGTTTACACCCGCTTATGAATCTGGAAAATCAGACGGATATTTCTTCCGCGCTGCGGGAGGAACGCCGTGTGCTTGCCTCGGTAAGGGAGTCCGCGGATTATATTATCGATACTTCGGCGCTCGCGACGGCGGCGTTACGCAAAAAAATCGTGGAACTTGTGGAGACGGATACGGACGGGGGCGGAATGCCGGTACATTTTCTGTCTTTCGGCTATAAGTACGGCATTCCCGCGGAAGCGGATTTGGTGTTTGACGTGCGGTGTCTGCCGAATCCGTTTTACGAGGAAGGCCTGCGGACTTTGACCGGTCTTGACCGGCCGGTACGGGAGTTTGTGTTTTCCACCAAAGAAGCGGAGGGGCTTTATCAGCGCATACGCGAGGTTTTGGAGTTTTCCGTTCCGTTGTATGAAAAAGAAGGCAAGGCCCGGCTTGTCGTAGCGTTCGGCTGTACCGGAGGGCAGCACCGTTCGACCGCTTTTGCCTGCCGGATGCAGCAGGAGTTTGAAAAAAAGGGCAAAAACGCCAAGCTGACCTGCCGGGATATGAGCATAAACAGGGAAGAAGTTAAAAATAGGTAGGGCGGCGGATATGCCGTTTTGCGTCGGGAAAAATTGGAAGAGGCAGGAATAAAAGAAAACCTGCTTCTTTTTTTAAACAACGAAAAAACGCGGAACCTCGAGAACGTGAAAAAAGTTGACAAAGGATATAGGATAAGATAAAATTTATATAATGATAAATATTTTGAAGAATTTTGTTAAATTGTAAAACGAAACGCATCATAAACTACCGCAGACATAGAAGGATTTAAAGGAGGAACCATGAATTTAAACGGGAAAAGGCTGTGCGACAACTGTTTTGCCGTAATAAAAGGCGAACCTTGTCCGAACTGTTCTTATAAGCGTTCAAACTATAAGCCGGAGTTTGGAACGCTGCCGGTAGGAACCATGCTTGCCGGCCGCTACGCAGTAGGGCAGGTATTGGGAAAAGGCGGTTTTGGCGTAACCTATAAGGCATATGATACGCTGATAGGGAAAATCGTTGCCATTAAAGAGTATTATCCGAACGGGCTTGTTTACCGCGAAACGGGGACAACGGGGGTTACCGTCTCCGACGCGAAAAATACGGAGAGCTTTCAGACGGGGGCAGGGAAGTTTTATGACGAGGCCAAGACGGTATCCAAGTTTAACGGAAATCCCAACATTGTAGGCGTGTATGAGTTTTTCTATGAAAATAATACGGTTTACTATGTCATGGAGTTTTTGGAAGGAAAGGACTTAAAGCAGTTCCTCAAAGAAAACGGCGGAAAGCTGCCGCAGGAAAAGGCGTTATATGTTGCGAATGTAGTAACGGACGCGCTTGCCATCGCGCACAGCTTATCCGTGTTACATAGAGACATTTCACCGGACAACATTTTTGTACTTGACTCCGGTGAGATTAAGCTGATTGATTTCGGGGCTGCAAGGCAGGTTATGGCAGAGCAGTCCAAAAGCCTTTCGGTTATTTTAAAACAGGGCTTTGCGCCGTTAGAGCAGTATCAAAGACGGGGAAAGCAGGGACCGTGGACCGACATCTACGCGTTAGGCGCGACGCTGTTTTATCTTCTGACGGGGACGGTCATGGATGACGCCACGGAGCGGCTCGAATCGGAGGAAATCGGCAGTGCGGGGCAGTACGGGGTGGATCCCGATTTTTGGAAGATTATTGAAACCTGTGTGGCAACACGACCGGAGAACCGGTATCAGAGTGTGCTCGAATTAAAACAGGCGCTGAACGGACTTGCAATCGTTCCGCAGCCGTTGTCGGAGCCAAAGAAGCAGGACGAAATCCCGATGACGGTAATGGCGGGGATTCCGGTTGCGGGAGCGACCGCCGGTATACCGGCGGAAATTCCGGGGACAGTCGCCGTTTCACAGGGGAGTTATGCCGGAGGAAATGTGCGGGCGGAAGTTCCGCAGGGCGGAAGAATGGCTCCGAAAAAGAAGTTTCCTTTCTCGAAACGTACAATGATTATTGCGGGCGGCGCAATTCTGTCCGTAATTGTAATATTTGTAGCCGGATTCGCGATTGCGGGACAAAACCGCAGAAAAGTATGGGATGACGGTATTTCCTCAGGAAATACGAAAGTAACGCAGGCGGGAACGCCGGAACCGACGATAACGTTGGCTCCGACAGAAAAGCCGGTATCGACTCCGACGCCGACAAAACAGCCGGTACAGGAAGCAACGGCGACACCGAAACCGACGTCAACACCGACGCCGAGGCCTAACGAAGGAGACCAATCTCAAACCGGAAAATATACGGGCGATAAAACCGGAACGGTATTTACCGTACCGCGAAAGTCGGAGCGTGCCTCCGTTTCCATAGATGATTATGTTACGACTTATTGGGCATATTTCTGGGACAAAGACTCGGATTTGGAATATATCCGGATAGCTATTACGACGCCGCCTGGCGTCTTTGACGACTTCCGATGTGTCTTCTGGCTGGACGCCGATGCAACGTCGTTGCAGGCGGGAAAGGTCTATGAGACGAGAGACCTTAGAAGCGAGATGAACTTTGTCGGTATGAGCGGCGTTTACGAGGGGCCGTACGAAATCTGGTATATCGAAAGTAAGTCGGAGTCGGATTACTTTGACGACATGATGCTGAAGATTATAAATATCGACAACGCGAGCCAAACGATGACATTTTATTTTTATGTGGAGAGCCATGATAAAAACGCTAAGCACATTTATGAGGGAGTCGGATTGGTAGAAGTCGACGGCATCGGAGGCAATATACCAAAGCCAACGTCAACCCCGACACCGACACCTACGCCAAGGCCAACGTCAACACCGACACCGAAGCCAGCATCGACGTCAACGCCGAAGCCGACATCGACGCCGACGCCGAGGCCAACGTCAACACCGACCCCGAGGCCAACGTCAACACCGACCCCGAAACCAACGTCAACACCGACGCCGAGGCCAACATCGACGCCGACCCCGAAACCGACGGCAACGCCGACACCGAGGCCAACATCGACGCCGACGCCGAGACCAACGTCAACGCCGACGCCGAGGCCAACGCCTACACCAACCCCGAGACCTACGCCTACGCCAACGCCGAGGCCAACGCCTACGCCAACGCCGAGACCTACGTCAACACCGACGCCGAGACCTACGCCAACGCCGATCCCGGAGCCAACATCACCCCCATTTTGGGCGTGCAGTCACAATTGGGTGGAAACTGACAGATATTTTATCGGTGGTGCTACTTGCCAAGACAGGCAGTGGATAAGGTATGAATGTTCAATCTGCGGACGAAGTGATAGCAGGCAAGAGGGCGATTACGGTGAGCATCTTTTTCGGGAGGCATCATGGTGGGAGCATTATGAGGGGTCTAGATGCCGTTATTGTGGGAAAACAGAGTCGGAAATTTATGGAAATCAGCCGTAAAGATATAAAGGCTTATTTTGTCCATGAGGAGCCATCGGATAAGGAGGGGAAATACAGGTATTTTGTAAACGCTCATTATGAGAGAGAAGAGAGGTAAGAGAAATGAAGAAATGGTTAGGAGCAATAATCGCCGCGTGTGCGGTGGTATTTACTGTACTTATGCTGATATTTGCATATCCGCGTAATTCCATGCCGTCTGACTATACGAAGGCAAAGAACGGTGTCGTATTTATTTATTCGGATTTTCAGAGCTTTGCCGGAACGGGTTCGGGCTTTGCAATCGGAGAAAACGGGAAACCGGTGCAGTATATTGTCACAAATTATCATGTCGTGTTTGATACGGATACGGGAGAAAAGGCCAACGAAGTAATCGTATACTTCTCCGCGGCGGCAAACCGCTATATGGTGGCACAGATTTATCGTTACGATGCGGACAGGGATATTGCGGTTCTTCGCCTGCCGGAGCCGACAAATGAGGTCGAGCCGTTGAAATTGTGCAAATCGGAGGACACCGACAGAAGCCAGACTTTCTACGCTTTGGGCTATCCGGCAAGAGCAACGGCGGGGACGGATTATGAGCGGTACGACAAATCGGAAATTGTTACAACCAGCGGAATGATTTCCAGACAGACAATGGTTGATGAAAGAGACGTATATATGCTGGATTTGGAAATTACGCCGGGAAACTCCGGCGGCCCGCTCGTCAATAAGAACGGAGAGGTAGTCGGAATTAATACGTTCAGTATTACCGATTCCAGTGGGGCAAGGTCAAATTACGCCGTATGCATTGACGAATTGTTAAGGGTCATTGGTTCTTATGAAATTCCTTATGTTCTTTCTACGGACGTCAATACCGGAGGCATTATTGTTTTGGCGGTAATTGTGCTCGTTGATTTGGCAGCAGCCGTATTCGTTTTACTGTCTTTGACCGGAAAAAAGAAACCGGCAGACGGCAGACGCAGTATGCCAAACAGTCCTGTGCGCGAGAGGGCGTCTGCGGACACGGAGATTAACCGTACGGTGGCGGTAAACGATATCACAAGCACCGTTGCGGTTTCCGGCGGTCTCGTTGTAATTACCGGCATAGCCGGCTCGTGTGAGGGGAAAGAATATATTCTGAAAGATAAGCTGGTGTTCGGGCGTGATTCCAAACGCTGCAATGTAGTGTTCCCGTTAGATGCGGAAGGCGTATCGGGGCTTCATTGTCAGATCAGCCGTGCAGGTTCCGGAGTGAAGCTGCAGGATTTGGGCTCGACCTACGGTACTTTTGTAAGCGGCGGATTAAAGGTCGGCCAGAATACGGAAGTTGAACTTTCCGACGGAGATACTTTCTGGCTTGGCAGCGAGAAAATGAAATTCTCCGTCAGTATCAGGTAATGCCTATGGAGTTGTTTTTCAGTCAATTTACGGATAAAGGCGGCAGGACAAATAACGAAGACTCCGTCGGAATTTCCGAGTGGGCGACTGTTGTCGCCGACGGTCTGGGAGGCCATGAGGACGGTGAGGTGGCTTCCCGTGCGTGCGTGGAGTATCTGATGGGAAGAAATATGCCGGATGTGATTGATAATGCGGCAATGCACCGATTGATAGAAGAAGTGAATGCGGCGGTGTGGCAGACAAAAGATGCCGCGGCAGCTCCGTCCAATATGGCGACAACGGTAGTTGCTGCGTTTGTGAAAGACGGAATGTTTAATTACTTTAATGTGGGCGACAGCCGGCTGTATTTTTTCAGGAACAATAAGATTCTCTTCCGTTCCAAAGATCATTCCGTGACGCAGGCGTGCGTGAATATGGGAATGATTACGGAAGATCAAATGCGCTTTCATGAAGACCGGAACAAACTGACGAAAGTATTGGGAACGGATCGGAATCTTAAGCTGGGTCAGGAGTTTCAGCCGTTTCCTCTGCTTGCCGGAGACGCGTATCTGCTTTGTTCCGACGGTTTTTGGGAATATGTCTTGGAAAAGGAAATGGAAAAGGCTCTGAAAAAAGCGCATACGCCGCAGGAGTGGATTGCACTTATGCTGAAAAAACTGCAAAAAAGAGCCCCTGAAAAATGCGATAACCAAAGTGTGGTTTGCGTCTTTGTTGATTGAGTTTTCGCATTTTGTATACTTTTATATTCCGCAGATTGTACGCTGTCTTATTTTTGCATACGCAACGCTGCACCGGACTTCCTCTAAGAGCCGT
>JAFLSZ010000040.1 GCA_022510665.1 Lachnospiraceae bacterium | reverse complement strand
TCCTTCGGACAAATACAAAAATCAGATAGTGTGCAATCTGCGGAACTTTTTAAAGTAGCTAAAAAAATGCGGAAACTCAAGTTTTCCACGCATTGACACTATTTCCGGTTTTTGCTATAATCGTTTTAGTAAAATTGCGGAAAAGAGAAAAGGAATTTTTATGCTTCGATTAGTACGTTATTTAAGACATTATAAAAAGGAAAGTGTTATCGGGCCGCTGTTTAAAATGCTGGAGGCGTTTTTTGAACTTTTAGTACCTCTTGTGATGGCGGATATGATTGATAACGGTATTGCGAACGGAGAGAAAGGCTACATTTATAAAGCCGCTTTTATCTTGATTTTGTTCGGCGTACTGGGACTGGTCTGTTCATTGGTAGCCCAGTATTTTGCCGCAAAAGCTTCGGTTGGTTTCGGAACGGAACTGCGGGAGGATTTGTTTGCGCACATGAATCGTCTGTCGTATGCGGAGCTTGATAAAGCGGGTACGTCCACGCTGGTGACAAGGATTACCAGTGACATGAATCAGGTGCAGGCGGGCGTTAATATGATTCTCCGCTTGTTCCTGCGTTCCCCTTTTATTGTAATCGGTGCATTGGCAGCGGCGTTTCTGGTAAATGTAAAAGTTGCCGTAATTTTTATAATTGCGGCGCCGATTCTGGCACTGATTATTTATGGCATTATGGTTTTAACGATTCCGATGTATTCCAAGGCGCAGAAGGCATTGGATAAAATATCGCTTGCGACGCGGGAAGGATTAAACGGCGCGAGGGTAATCAGAGCGTTCGGCAGACAGAAGGACGAGACAAAGGAGTTTTGTGAAGACTGCGAAGACCTGTTAAAACTGCAGAAGCGGGTGGGAAGAGTTTCCGCCGCCATGAATCCGCTGACGTATGTTGTGGTAAACCTTGCTATTGCCGCAATTATTTTACAGGGCGGCAGGGAAGTAAATAACGGAGTAATTACACAGGGTGAGGTAATTGCGCTTGTCAATTATATGACGCAGATTTTAAACGCACTGGTGGCGCTGCAGATTTTAATTGTTTCCTTTACAAAAGCGGTTGCTTCCGCAAAGAGAATCAATGAAGTGCTTGCGCTGCAGCCTGGCATA
Source organism: Lachnospiraceae bacterium (assembly GCA_022510665.1). Lineage (GTDB taxonomy): Bacteria > Bacillota > Clostridia > Lachnospirales > Lachnospiraceae > SIG307. The sequence continues at coordinate 20,821 of JAFLSZ010000040.1, read as the reverse complement.
TTAGATAAAGAAGAAACGGTGTCTGCGGTCGAAGCAGAAAGAAAAGAAAATGTGCCTGCTGTCCGTTTCTTAAATGTTTCCTTTGCTTATCCCGACGCAAAGGAAGAAGCATTGACGAATCTTGACTTTTCCGTGATGCGCGGACAGACGGTAGGCATTATTGGCGGTACGGGTTCCGGCAAGTCAACGCTGGTAAATCTTCTGCCTCGTTTTTATGACGTAACGAAAGGAACGGTTTTGGTGGACGGTGTCGATGTACGGGAGTATCCGCAGAAAGAACTGCGGAGTAAAATCGGCATTGTGCCGCAGAAAGCCGTCTTGTTTTCGGGAAGTATCCGTGATAATATGCGTTGGGGAAAAGCGGATGCGACCGATGAGGAAATAGAAGAAGCGCTTGAAATCGCACAGGCAAAAGAGTTTGTGGATACAAAGGAAGGAAAACTTGATTATAAGCTGTCTCAAGGGGGCAGAAACCTTTCCGGCGGACAGAGGCAGCGTTTGACGATTGCAAGGGCGCTTGTACGAAAACCTGAAATCCTGATTTTGGACGACAGTGCATCGGCGCTGGATTTTGCGACGGATGCGGCGTTACGGAAAGCGCTTGCGGAGCGGACGCGGGGGATGACGGTGTTTATGGTATCCCAGCGCACGACAACGATTCAAAACGCCGACCTGATTGTTGTACTTGAAGACGGCGAGGTGGCAGGAATCGGAACTCATTTCGATTTATATCGGGACTGTGAGGTTTACCGGGAGATTTGCCAGTCGCAGATGGCGGCAGAGGAGGAGGGCGCATGAAAAAGAAAAGCGAAAGTGCCAAAACTCTGTTTCGGGTAATTTCCTTGATAAAGCCGTACATGGGACTGCTTTTACTCTCCCTTCTGCTGGCCGTGATTACGGTAGTCGCGACTTTGTACGCGCCGGTGCTGACCGGACGTGCCATCGACTTCGTAGTGGCGGAGGGCAGGGTGGATTTTGCGTCCATTACCCCGGTTCTTATACGGTTCCTGATCGTTGTAGGAGTTATGGCGCTGTCTAACTGGATTATGAATTTATGCAATAATCGGATTGCTTATCATGTGGTATGTGATTTAAGAGCAAAGGTGTACAGCCATGTGCAGGAGCTTCCGTTAAGTTATTTGGATTCCCACCCGAACGGTGATACGTTAAGCCGTATTGTGACGGATATCGACCAGTTGTCGGACGGGCTTTTAATGGGATTTTCCCAGTTGTTTACCGGCGTTGTTACGATTCTGGCGACGCTTGGGTTTATGCTTTCCATTCATGTGCAGATTGCGCTTCTTGTAGTGGTACTGACTCCGATATCTCTGTTTGTGGCGGCGTTTATCGCGAAAAGAACGTACTCCATGTTCCGGGCGCAGTCCCAGGTACGGGCGGAGATGACTTCCCTTGTGGAAGAATTGGTGGGAAATCAGAAGGTAGTTACCGCGTTTAGTTATGAGGAAACGGCAAAAGAGCGTTTTTCCGATGTCAATTACCGTTTAAAAGAAGTAGGTATCCGTGCCGTATTCTTTTCTTCCCTGACAAACCCGTGTACCCGTTTCGTAAACGGACTGGTTTATGCGGGAGTCGGTATTTTCGGTGCTTTTGTGGCGCTTGGAGGCGGGATTTCCGTCGGACAGCTTTCGTGTTTTTTGTCCTACGCAAACCAGTACACGAAGCCGTTTAACGAGATTTCTTCCGTAGTTACGGAGTTACAGAACGCAATCGCTTCCGCGAAACGTGTGTTTGACCTTTTGGACGAAAAAGCGCAGACGCCGGATAAAGAAAACGCGCTGGTGCTGAAAGAAGCGAAAGGAAACGTGGGACTGCATCATGTGGCGTTCTCTTATGTGCCGGAGGTGCCGCTGTTAAAAGATGTGACGCTTTCGGTGAAACCGGGACAGCGCGTGGCGATTGTAGGACCGACCGGCTGCGGAAAAACGACGCTGATTAACCTGCTGATGCGTTTTTATGACGTAAACGCGGGAACGATTACGGTAGAAGGGACGGATATCCGCGATATTACCAGAGCGTCGTTACGGGAAAACTATGGCATGGTTTTGCAAGAAACTTGGTTAAAATCCGGTACGATTGCAGAAAATATTGCTTATGGGAGACCGGATGCGGCACCGGAGGAAATTAAGGAAGCGGCCAAAGCTTCTTATGCGCATAATTTTATCCGGCGTATGCCGCAGGGGTATGAGACGGTCATTGCGGAAGACGGAGGCAATCTTTCGCAGGGACAGAAACAGCTTCTCTGTATCGCAAGGGTAATGTTATGTCTGCCGCCGATGTTGATTCTGGATGAGGCGACTTCTTCGATTGATACGAGAATGGAAGTCCGTATTCAACGGGCATTTCATAAGATGATGAAAGGGCGGACCAGTTTTATCGTGGCGCACCGTCTGTCAACGATTCGTGAGGCAGATGTCATTCTCGTAATGAAAGAGGGAGATATTATTGAACAGGGGACGCATGAAGAACTTCTTGCGAAGGGTGGTTTTTACAGTAAATTATATTACAGTGGGAATCAGGCAAAAGAAAATGGAGAATAATTTGCGATTTAGGGAACCAAAATTTGCTTGCTCTCGTCATAATGTTAGTGAGAACAAAGTTTCACAGAGAAAAAGTTAAAAACCGCGAAGGCGGAAAAGGAGGCAATTATATGAAAAGAAAGAGTTTATTAGTGTTAGGAGTAAGTGTGCTGCTGGCAGCGGCGGTATTGGGAGGCTGCGGTAAGAAGGACGGGGATACGGACCCGACGGGAACTCCGGAAGCGACGCCGACGATGGAAGCAACCCCTACACCGGAACCGGAGAAAGACCCGGCAGAAGTTCTTGCTGAGATTCATCAAAAGATAAAGGAGGCTTACGGTGACAAGTATCTGCCGAATATGCCGTACGAAGATATGATGTTCAGCGAGATGATGGGAATCGATTCGTCTCTTTATGACGTGGCAATCGGAGAAGGTCCGATGATAAGTACAAATGTTGAGAGATTTACGGCATTTCATGCAACGGAAGGAAACGCGGAAGCATTAAAGACGGCAGTTCTTGCATATCAGGACAGATTAAAGAACGATACTTTCCAGTATCCGATGAACGTACCGAAGATTCAGGCTTCTGTAGTAGAAACCGTAGGTGATTATGTATTCTTTTATATGCTCGGCGCTGTAGAAACAACCTCGTATAATTCGCAGGAAGAGGCAATTGCTCCGTGTATAGAAGCAAATAAAATTGCAACTGACATAATCCATGAGGTACTTGGTAAGTAATTCGTGTCAGGGTTAGGATAAGTTGCCGCGGGGGACGGCAGAAAGGATTGGATATGGTATTCAGTAGTCTGTTATTTTTATTTCGGTTTTTACCGGTTGTGCTGATACTGTATTTTGCAGCACCGCGTTCTTTAAAAAATGCGGTGCTGTTTTTCGCAAGTCTGTTTTTCTACGCATGGGGGGAACCGGTTTATGTCGTGCTAATGCTGTTTTCTACAGTTGTAGACTATAGCCACGGTCTTTTAGTGGAACGGTTCCGGAAAAAGGAAGCAGAGGCCGGAAAAGTATTGGACAACGCGCCTGAGGACGCGGCGGCGAAAGCAAAAAAGAGAAAATATCATCGCTGTTCCGTTGCCGTTGTCTGCTCCTCGGTTATCATCAACCTCGGATTGCTGGGTTTTTTTAAATATGCCGGTTTTTTGGTGGAAACCGTCAACAGCCTGTTTGGAACCGGCTTTGTGATGAAGAAGCTGGCGCTTCCGATAGGTATTTCCTTCTATACGTTCCAGACGATGTCATATACGCTTGATATCTACCGCGGGGATGCATCGGCACAGAAAAACATTATTAGTTTCGGCGCCTATGTGGCGCTGTTTCCGCAGCTTATTGCGGGACCGATTGTCCGCTATCAGACGATTGCGGAGGAACTCAGGAGCCGTAAGGAAACTATGGAGGGATTTTCTTACGGGATTCGCCGTTTTGTAACCGGTGTAGGGAAAAAGGTACTGCTTGCGAATACAATCGGATTGCTTTGGGACGATATTTCCGCGAGAGCACCGGGAGAGATTTCGGTTGTAATGGCGTGGCTTGGAGTTACCGCATACGCGTTCCAGATTTATTTTGATTTTTCGGGTTATTCGGATATGGCAATCGGTCTGGGGGCGATGTTCGGCTTTCATTTCCCGGAGAACTTCCGTTACCCGTATATGTCAAAGAGTATTTCGGAGTTTTGGCGCCGTTGGCATATTTCCCTCGGCACATGGTTTCGCGAATACTTATATATTCCTCTCGGAGGAAACCGTGTCCGCCTTCCGCGTCAGGTGTTTAATCTCGCGGTTGTGTGGCTGGCGACCGGATTCTGGCACGGTGCGAGCTGGAATTTTGTCCTTTGGGGCGTTTATTTCGGCATTTTCATTATCATGGAAAAGTTATTTCTCGGCAAGGTGTTAAAGCGCCTGCCGTCATTTGTGAGCTGGCTGTATACGATTTTAGTGGTGTGGCTCGGATGGGTTCTGTTTGCCTTTGAAGATTTCGGCCGGGGCGCCGGGTATCTTAAAAGTATGTTCGGTGCGGCGGGAAATGTATTCTGCAGCAACGAGGCGGTCTATCTGCTTTTGGGCTTTGCAATACCGCTTCTTATTATGGCAGTGGGAAGTACCGAGCTTCCGTCCAGACTTGCGAATAAGTTTGTAATAGAGAAAAAGTGGTATCAGGCGGCGTTGAGTGTTTTTGTCGTGGCAATCATGGTACTTTCGGTTGCGTATTTGGTAGATGCGTCGTATAACCCGTTCTTATATTTTAGATTTTAGGCTGAGGAAAGGGGGCGTTTCTAATGGAAAAGGAAAAAAATATAAAACCGGTAGTATCCGTTATAGTTTTTGCTGTGTTGATTTTTGGCGGAACGGTGGCATCGCTGTTTTCCAAAAAACGGCTGTTTTCGGAAAACGAAAACCGGATGCTTGCGCAGATGCCGAAGCTTTCCGCGGACACGCTGTTTGACGGAAGTTTCGGAGCCGATTATGAGACCTATTTATCCGACCAGTTTTTTGCGAGGGATACATGGATTACCATTAAGACATATACGGAGCTTTTAATCGGAAAGAAAGACATTAACGGCGTTTATTTCGGAAAAGACGGCTACCTTATCGAAAAGCATTCGTCCATGCCGGAAGATAAAGCGATTGCGGACCGGAACGCGGAACGTGTGGCGGAGTTTGTAAAAAGGCAGCTTGAGCTGCTTGGAGAGGGACACTGCAAGTTTTTACTGGTGCCGGGAAGCATTGACGTGCTGCAGGATAAGCTTCCGCCGTTTGCGTCAGACGACAGTAAGCCGTATTTTATAGAAACAATGGAAGAACTTGTGCCGGAGGAGATTTATGTAGACCTTTATGAATTGCTGCTTTCCCATAAGGATGAGAGCATCTATTACCGCACCGACCACCACTGGACGACACTGGGTGCGTACTATGCTTATGCTGCGTGGGCGGAATCCTGCGGGATTACACCGAAGGCGCTTTCCGAGTTTACTGCGGAGAAATTTGACGATTTCTACGGAACCGTACACTCCCGGGTAAATATTTCGGTGAAACCGGATACCATTACCCTGTATTACAGCGGTACGCCGTTTACGGTAGAGTATGATATGGCAAATACGCTGGAAGGTTTATATGTGAAGGGACATCTGGATACCAAAGATAAGTATTCCGTATTCTTAGACGGAAACCATGCTCTGGTAAAAATCACCGGAGGGGAGAAAAACGGAAAGACTCTGCTGGTGGTAAAAGATTCCTTTGCTCATTCTTTTGTGCCGTTTGCGGCGGAACACTTTGAAACGGTGTATATGATAGACCTGCGTTACTTTAGCATGTCGGTCAGCCAGTTTGCGGAGCAGTACGGCATAACGGATGTTTTGGTGCTGTACAACCGTCTGAATCTGGAAGAAGATATGAATACGTATTTATTTACAAAATAAGATAGCTGCCGTATGCGCGTTAAGCGCCAAGCGCAGATTAAGGATGTTGTTTATGAACATGGCAAAAGCTGCACGGAACCGTCAACCCGACAATTCCGTGCAGCTTTTTTGTATTATAGGAAATTGTGTTGCATTTCTTATTAAAAATTGAAGTCAAATCCTTTAATCATCCGCGCGCGGCTCGGGTGGCGGAGTTTGCGGAGCGCTTTTGCTTCAATCTGGCGGATACGTTCACGGGTAACGTTAAACTCCTTTCCGACCTCTTCCAGTGTACGGCTCCTGCCGTCTTTTAAGCCGAAGCGGAGTACCAGTACCCGGCGCTCCCTGTCGGTCAGGGTATCCAAAAGGTCCGCAATCTGATCCTGTAATACGGCATAGGAAGCGGCTTCTTCCGGTCCCATAACACGGTCGTCCTTAATAAAATCCCCCAAATGGCTGTCGTCTTCTTCGCCGATAGGAGTGTCTAAAGAAATCGGGTCTGCGGAAATCTTTAAAATTTCGCGCACTTTCTCCGGCGGCATATCCAAAGCGTCCGCCAATTCCTGTTCGGTAGGCTCCCGACCCAGCTCCTGTAACAGTGTACGGGAAATGCGGTAGGTCTTATTGATGACCTCCGACATATGTACCGGAATACGGATGGTGCGGGACTGATCCGCAATGGAGCGGGTAATTGCCTGACGAATCCACCATGTTGCATAAGTGCTGAATTTATAGCCTTTGTTGTAGTCGAACTTATCTACCGCTTTAATCAGGCCGAGATTTCCCTCCTGAATTAAATCAAGGAAAGAAAGCCCGCGGCCCACATAGCGCTTTGCAATGCTGACAACCAGACGGAGGTTTGACTCGGCAAGAAGCTGCTTTGCATGCTCGTCCCCTTCCTCAATGCGCTTTGCAAGCTCGATTTCTTCGGAAATTGTAAGAAGAGGATAACCGCCGATTTCTTTTAAATACTGTTTTACCGGGTCATCGGACATTGCGTTCGCGAGAACATTTAAATCCTCTAATTCCGAGAGGACTTCTTCGGGTTCCTCTAATTCCAGCAGAGCTTCGTCGTCCGGCATATCTTCGCTGCCCATAGGAGGCATAACGAGGATGCCGTTGGCATCGAGGTACTCATATATTTTATCAATCTGCCCCGTACTCAGATTCATATCTTTAAAAAAGTCGTTGATTTTGTTTGTTTCCAGTACATCTTTGCTGGCACGTGCCAACATGAGCAGCTGTTTTAAGCGCTGTTCAAAATTCTGTAATTCGTTATTCTGTTCCATATCTTGTTCCATTTAAAACTACTCCTTTATATCAGACGTGGGATGCACACGGTTCGCATCGGTATCTGTCCTCCCTGCGGTCAGACGCGAACCGGCGCAGGTATAATAGCCGTCGCTATTATACCATGTCCTTCGGACATGCTACCCTCCGGGGGATGCACACGGTTCGCTTTGGAATGTCCTCCCTTTGGTCGGACTGCGAACCGGCGCGGGTATAATAGCCGTCGCTATTATACCACAGGTATCGGAAAAAAGGGAAGCGAAATTTTGTCAAAAAAGCAAAAAATTTGCCTAAAATGAAAAATTTACGGTTCTTGGAAAAAATTATGGTTTTTTAGGGGGTTTTATGATATGCTTGAAAAAATGCCTCGGAGTATTGCTAAACCGCGGCGGAATGTCTATAATGAAGTTATACAGCCGCAGCCGTACCTATCGCATAATCTGACAGAAGCTGTGTCCTTTGTACCACGAATCATCATAATAAAAGTTTCAGGAGGTCTAAAATGAAAGAAGTATATGAGTTTTTGAAAAAGAGCGAGGTATATTACCTTGCGACCGTAGAGGGAGACCAGCCGAGAGTGCGCCCGTTTGGCACCGTTGATTTATATGAGGATAAGCTCTATATCCAGACCGGAAAGGTCAAAGCCGTATCCGAGCAGATGAAAAAGAATCCTAAGATAGAGATTTCCGCTATGGCGGAAGGCAAATGGATACGGATTGCCGCCGAGGCGGTACTTGACGAAAGTATTGCCGCACAGGAACATATGCTGGCAGCGTATCCGTCCCTTCAGGCGATGTATAAACCGGGTGACGGCAACACGGAAGTATTTTATTTAAAAAACGCTACCGCGCAAATCTGTTCCTTTACGGAAGCTCCTAAAACGATTACATTTTAACAGGTAGAGCCGCGGGAGGCGGAATACTTTATAAGAATATGGCAAAAATAGAAAATAGTTCTCGAAAAAGCGGAAAAGATGTGTTATAATCATATGATAGGTAAGATGGGGGAGGTATTATTTGAGTTTTTTTGAAGGCATAAAGGGAGGTTTTGATGTTAAACAATCGAAAGGTACGGTTGATGGCCCGCCTTGCCATGTACGAGCAGAAGGAGGGCAGGGAAGATATTCGGCTCAGTAAATATTTCAGAACGGATTATGTCAGGCTTCAGGTACTCAAAACCATCGTTGCGCTGACGATAGGGTATTTATTGGTGCTTCTTATTTTGGTTGTATATCATTCCGAATATTTAATCCGCAACGCGGTGGTTTTGGATTATCAGGCTATGATTGTTCAATATGCAGGTATATATGTGATTATCCTTGCCGTATACTGTTCTATGGCAACAATCGGTTATATCATACGATACCGTGCGTCCAGAAAAAAACTGGCAAAGTATTTTCGGATGCTGCGCAGGCTCCGCAGCATTTACAGAGAAGAAGACGGCATGGGGCCGGCCGGAGAGGAGGAGAACATAGGTTATGATAGTGACAATACTTGAACTTCGTGCGCGGTTAATGCGTTTTCTGCAAAAGTTTCAGATTGTGATTGAACCGCTTGTGAAGTTTATTATGGCGTTTGTGGTGTTCCGCAGTATCAATAACGCAATCGGACACGAAACGCACCTGATGAGCCTGCCGGCAGAATTACTGTTAGCTTTTCTGGGGACATTTACTCCTCCGGTAATTCTGGTGTTATTGGGGGCGGCGGTGTCGTTGGCGCATGTGTATGTGGCTTCTCCGCTGCTTGCGATTTTAGTTGCCCTGCTTATGGTGATTTTATATTGCTTTATCGCACGCTTTTCGGGAAAGTACGGATATGTGGTGCTTGCGGTGCCGATTTTGTTTCTGTTAAAGATTCCGTATGTGATTCCTCTGATTCTGGGGCTTGTTGCGACGCCGATGACGATTATCCCGACGGCATGCGGTATTATCATATACAGGATGTTCATTGTAATCAGTACCGCGACGGAATTGGAAAGCACTACGGTAATTGAAGATATACTGGCGCTTTATATTGATGTTATTGACCGTCTGGTTGCGGATAAGCAGATGATTATTACAATCGCGGTATTTTCGGCTGTTATAGTTGTAATGTATCTTTTACGGAAGCTCAGCATAGATTATGTATTTGCGATTTCCGTTGCGGTCGGTGCGATTTTCTGTATTCTTGGATTTTTGTTTGCGGGCAGGCTGCTGGATACGGATTTGGATATTACTTCTATCGTGTTTGAAACCGTGGGTTCCATGTTAATCACGCTTGTGTTCCAGTTTTTCCGCATGGCGCTCGATTATACCGCCGTGGAACGGGTACAGTTTGAAGATGACGATTATTACTACTATGTGAAAGCGGTTCCGAAAATCAATCTTGCGATTCCGGAACGCAGTGTAAAGAAAATCAGTGCCAAGGCAGAATCGGAAGTTCCCGCCCAGCCGCAGAAAAGAGAGGAAGTGCAGAAGCTCTCGGACGAGGAACGCTATGCTTTGGGGGAAGAATTGGGAGAGGAAAACGAGGAGAACGGCGAGTTTTTTTAGCCGCAGTTACAAACAGAAAATTTGAAAAACGGTGAAAATTAAGATACAAGGGGCGGATAGGTATGGAGAGCCTAAAAGAGCTATTCTCAAAGTTGTGGATGCGGATTCCTGCAATACATCTGACCGATGTGCTGGAGATTATTATTATCGCATTCATTGTTTACCATGTGATTAAATGGGTCAGGACGACAAGGGCATGGATGCCGGTAAAAGGACTTATGATTTTGCTGGTGTTTTGGCTTCTTGCGTCTCTTCTCGAAATGGACGTAATCCTATGGATTTTTTACAATACCATCGGTGTCGGAATTACGGCGATTATCATTGTATTCCAGCCGGAAATCCGACGGGCTCTGGAACAGCTCGGCCAGCAGAGTTTTACATCGTCGCTGCGCTTTTTTTCGGAAGGTAAGGAAAAAGAGGAGCGTTTTTCCGAGAGGACCATTGAGGAACTGGTAAAGGGGACATTTTTGCTTGCGAGACATAAAATAGGGGCGCTGATTGTTATTGAGCAGGAAGTTTCCCTGAGTGAGTACGAGGAAACCGGTATTGCGATTGACTCGCTTATCAGTAATCAGCTGTTAATCAATATTTTTGAACATAATACGCCGTTACATGACGGAGCGGTGATTATCCGGGGCAACCGGATTGTCGCGGCGACCTGTTATCTTCCGGTGTCAAAGAATATGCGGCTGAGCAAAGAACTCGGCACAAGACACCGCGCGGGTGTCGGTATCAGTGAAGTGACGGATAGTTTTACGATTATTGTATCCGAGCAGACCGGAAAGGTTTCGATTGCGAGAAACGGTACGCTTATCAGCAACATTGACGGTGATTATCTGCGTATGAAGTTACAGGAAATTCAGAAAGATAAAACGAAGTCCTCCGCGGAAAAGAAAAAGCCGCTGCGGAAGAAGGGAGGGCCGCATAAATGAAACAGAAACTAACCAATAATCTTGGTATGAAGCTGCTTTCTCTGGGGATTGCGATTGTATTTTGGATTGTCATAGTAAATCTGGATGATCCGATAGAGAGCAAGACATTTCGGGATATTCCGGTCACGGTTTTAAATCAGGAACAGGTGATGGAGAGGGAAAAGATTCTTGAAGTAATCAAGGGAGATAAGGTTAATGTCGAAGTAGAGGGAAGACGTTCCGAGCTTGAACGCCTGACGGAGAAGGACTTTTACGCTACTGCGGATTTGGAAGAAGTTTCCTTTATGGATACGGTATTGATTCGGGTGACACTGCCGTCTCATCCGGAGGTAAAAGTTCTGAATAACGGCGAGAACGTAATGAAACTGATTTTTGACGATTATGTTACAAGGCTGTTTAGTTTTAAAGTAAATACCGTCGGGGAAGCAACGGAGGGCTATTATGTGGGGGACGCCCTCGCAAGCCCGAACATTATCCAGATTTCCGGAGCGAAGACGGTACTTGATAAGATTAAAGAGGTGGTGCTTGAAGTTGACGTCAGCGGAAGAAGCGTTGACTTTACGACAACGGCGGTGCCGATTGTGTATGATATGAACGGGGACGCAATTGCGTCATCCAAGCTCAGCATGAATCTGGAAAACGTGACGGTAAACGTGCCTGTCCTGCTGACAAAGCAGTTAAGGGTCAGAGTAGAGACCGTAGGAGAGGTGCCGGAAGGCTATGAAATCCTGTCGGAGAATATCGCGTTCCAGCCGGAGACGGTACTTGTTGCCGGAACAAAAGAGGACTTAGAGAAGTTAAGCAGATATCTGGTACTCAAGGTTGATGTTGCCGGACAGACCGATACGATTGAGAAAAATATATACGTCAGCACGGAACTGGACGATACGCTTACCAGCCTGCGTGTGGTGGATACACCGATGGTAGCCGTGACGGTGACGGTAACGCCGTATGTAGAGAAAACCTTGGAAATTCCGACAGCCAGAATTGAACTAAGGAATCTGCCGGAGGGATACAGCGCGCAGCTGCTACAAAGACTGAATGTACCGGTAACGCTGAAATGCAAGGCGGCGAGAGAGCCGTTGTTGACCGTCGAACAACTAAAACCTTATGTGGATCTTACGGGATACACAGCGGGTACATACCGTTTGGAACTGATGATGGACCTGCCGTCGAATGTTTTATGGGAGGGCAAAATCTTTATGGATATAGTCGTATCGAAAGAAGAAGCGTCTATTCCGCATACGGAGGCAGGACTTGAATAAAAAGAAAAGAGGAAAAGAAGATGTTAAACTATAAGAGATACAAAAGGGTTCCTGTTGTGAATTTCCCGGAACGTACATGGCCGGGCAATGAGATTTTGAAGGCTCCGGTTTGGTGCAGCGTTGATTTGCGTGACGGAAACCAGGCGCTGATAGAGCCGATGGTAGTAGAAGAAAAAATTGAGTTTTTTAATATGCTTGTAAAGCTCGGCTTTAAGGAAATTGAAGTGGGATTTCCTTCCGCCTCCCAGTTAGAGGTTGATTTTCTGCGTTCCGTGGTTGACCGCAATCTGATTCCCGAGGATGTAACCGTGCAGGTATTGGTACAGTGCCGTGAGCATCTTTTGAAGCGTACTTTTGAGGCGCTGGAGGGAATCGGGCGCGCCATTGTACATATTTACAATTCCACCTCTACGCTGCAGCGTGAGGCGGTGTTCCATATGGACAAGGAGCAGATTAAGCAGATTGCCGTTGACGGAACAAAGATGGTAAAGGAGTACGCGAAAGACTTCCCGGGTAAGATTATTTTAGAGTATTCTCCGGAAAGCTTTACCGGTACGGAACTGGATTACGCGCTGGAAGTCTGCACGGCAGTGCAGGATATCTGGGAGCCGACTCCGGAGGAGCCGATTATCTTTAATCTTCCGTCTACGGTAGAGATGAATACGCCGAATGTGTATGCGGATCAGATTGAGTGGATGCATACACACTTTAAGAACCGCGACAGTATTATTTTAAGCGTCCATCCGCACAATGACCGCGGTACGGGCGTGGCTTCCGCCGAGCTTGCCCTGCTTGCGGGCGCGGACCGTGTGGAAGGTACGTTGTTCGGCAACGGTGAGCGTACCGGTAATGTGGATATATTGACGATTGCGTATAATATGTTCTCTCACGGAATCAATCCGGAGCTTCATATTGAAAATGTGAACGAGATTATGGAAGTTTATGAAAGACTTTGCAAACTTCCGGTCCATGAGCGCCATCCGTATGCCGGAAAGCTTGTATTTACCGCGTTTTCCGGTTCGCATCAGGATGCAATCAATAAGGGCATTCAGGCGATGAATGAACGCAACGACGGTTACTGGGAAGTGCCGTATCTTCCGATAGACCCGGCGGATGTGGGCAGAAAGTACGAACCGCTTGTTCGTATTAACAGCCAGTCCGGCAAGGGCGGCGTAGCGTTTGTAATGGATACTTATTTTGGTTTTAAGCTCCCGAAGGCAATGCACAAGGAGTTTGCGGATACAATTCAGAAGATTTCCGAAAAACAGGGCGAGGTTGCTCCGGATCGGATTATGGAAGAATTCCGCAGGGAATACTTAGAGAAAAAGGAGCCGTATCACTTCCTCAAGCTTTCCATGGAGGAAATCCATACGGATAAGAATACAACTACCACGAATGTATTGGTAACTTATGAGGTAAACGGGGTAGAGAGAAGCTTTTCCGCTTCGGGAAACGGACCGATTGATGCGGTGCTGACCGGTATTCGCAGAGAGGTTGGTTTGGAATTAAGGGTGCTTGACTATACCGAACATGCGTTAAGCCTTGGTTCCAACGCGCAGGCGGCCGCTTACATTCATATGCTGGATGCGGAAAACGGCAAAACGACATTTGGTGTCGGCGTAAGCTCAAACATTACCCGGGCTTCCATTCGTGCGGCGTTCAGTGCGATGAACCGCCTGCTTGGAGCATAAGAGTAAGAAAGGTGTCGCAGACGCGGCCGCGCCCCGGCGCAGAGTTCCGCCTGCGGCACTCTTTAATGAAAAGATAGGAGATAACAACAGAAATGTCGGTTTTTAAGACCTTTGGCAAATATCGTAATTTACTTAGGGAACTTGTAAAGAAGGATATTAAGCTCAAATACCGTAATTCTTACCTTGGTGTGATATGGACGATGTTAGAGCCGCTGCTTACAATGATTGTTCTTACCTTGGTGTTTTCAAAGCTTCTTGGGAAAGGGACAAGAGACTTTCCGGTGTATATCCTGACCGGACGGCTGCTGTATTCGTTCTTTTCCAACGGCACGAAAGCGGCATTAAGGTCCGTGCGCGCCAATTCGGGCATGATTAAAAAAGTATATGTGCCTAAGTATATGTACCCTTTTGCATCGGTACTGTCCGGCTATATAATTTTTCTGATTTCGCTGATTGTGCTTGCGGTTGTAGCAACAGTCCGCGGGGTGTATCCGACTCTGCGTCTTATCTGGATTGTGCTTCCGCTGATACAGATTTTGCTGCTGACAATCGGTGTCGGTTTGATTCTGGCGACCGTAGCGGTGTTTTTTCGGGATGTGGAGTATCTTTGGGGAGTTGCCTTGATGTTAATTATGTATACCAGCGCAATTTTTTATCAGGCAGAAACCGTAATTAACGCAGGGAACGCGTGGATTTTCAAACTGAATCCTCTTTACGCGGTGATTGTAAATTTTCGAAATGCCGTATTCGGACAAGCAATGGATTTCCGCTCAATGTGGTACGCAACGGTATGCGGTGCGCTGTCATTGTTAATCGGCATTATAGTATTTTATAAAAAGCAGGACAAGTTTATCCTGTATCTGTAAGTTCGGAGTGATAAGGAATGGAAGAAAGGAAAGCAGTTTCGGTACAGGACTTGGGTGTGAAGTTTCACCTGAGTGAACAAAAAGTAGATAATTTAAAAGAGTATGTTATCCGCATTTTGAAGCATCAGATGCGTTATAAAGAATTTTGGGCGTTGAGAAATGTTTCGTTTGATGTAAAACAGGGAGAGCGCGTGGCAATTCTTGGATTAAACGGCGCGGGAAAGAGTACGCTGTTAAAGGTAATTGCGGGCGTTTTAAAGGCAACCGAAGGAAAAGTGGAGCGCTCGGGCGTGCTGGTTCCTCTTTTGGAACTTGGTGCCGGGTTTGACCCGCAGTATACGGGTGCGGAAAACATTTATCTATACGGGGCGATGCTTGGTTACCAGAAGCCGTTTTTAAAGGAAAAGTTTGATGAAATCGTTAAGTTTTCGGAACTTGGAGATTTTATTCATGTACCGCTTAAAAACTATTCTTCCGGTATGCGGGCAAGGCTTGGATTCTCCATTGCGACGTTAGTGGAGCCGGATATCCTGATTTTGGATGAGGTACTTTCGGTAGGCGATGTAAAGTTTCGTAAAAAGAGTGAGAACCGCATCAAAGAGATGTTTGATAAAGGGACTACCGTATTGTTTGTATCGCATAATATGCAGCAGGTGCGTTCCCTGTGTACAAGAGCAATTTGGCTGGAAGGCGGTACATTGATAGAAGACGGCCCGATTGATGTGGTGACGGAGCATTTTGAAAAGAAACAGTAAAAAAGGATGAGGGTGTCCCTTCTTATGAATTGAAAAATTCAAAGTTTCGGGACACCCTCCTATTTAAAGGGAAGGGAGAAAACCAAATCATTATTTCCTGTTTTGTGAACTTTGCAGCTCCGGATTCTGCTGCAGGGTAACGGAAAAGGTGTATTCCGTAAACTTTCCTTCGTTGATTCGCTGCAATGTGACTTCTATCACGGTGCCGTACCGATGGGAAGTAACTGCGTTAATCAGCTGGTTTGCCGTAGTTACTTTAACCCCGTTTACATGGGTAATAATATCCCCCGGATAAATGCCGGCCTTTTCGGCTGCGCTGTCCTTGCTGACAGAGTTGACATAAACGCCTTCCGGCCAGTTATAAAGCCTGAAAATAGAAGGGTCCAGTTCGTTTAAGGAAACGCCGAGATATCCTTTTTCTTCATCAGAGAGGATTTCACGCGTCATCAGGTCGTCTAAAATCGGGGTTGCCATAGAAATCGGAATGGCAAAACAGATGCCCTCAATATCCGTGCTGGAAAGCTTTGCGTTGTTAATGCCGATGACTTCCCCTTTGGTATTTAACAGGGCGCCGCCGCTGTTTCCGGCGTTGATTGCGGCATTGGTCTGTAAGAGTATCATATCGTTTCCTTCAATCGTAACTTCGCGGTCCTTTGCACTCAGGTAGCCTACCGTTACGGAAGGGCCGTAGCCGAGCGCGTTTCCGATGGCAATTACCATCTGGCCGATTTTGGAGCTGTCCGAGTCGCCCAATACGGCAATGTCGATTTTAGACAGGGTATCCTCCGTCAGATCGGAGAACGGCAGCGCTAAGATGGCAAGGTCCGCGTCCGGGTCGGAGCCTTTTACGGTTACGGTATGTGAAGTATTATCCGCGAGAATTACCTGTAAGGAAGAAGTGTCTTCAATTACATGATAGTTCGTCGCAATCAGTAAATCGTTGTCGTTGGAGCCGACAATAATGCCGGAACCGCCGCCTTCGCTTTCTTCGGTATAAGGCCGCCCAAAGAAATAGGAAGTGGTAGTATAAACGGCCTTAATGGATACCATGGAAGGCATCGTCTGCTCTACTACCTTAGAAACGGTTTCGGAAGCATCCATATCACCGGTCGGGCTGAGAGCAGTGGCAGCAATCGTAATATTTGGCCTGTAAGGAGTCGGCTCGTTTCCGTTTAATATGCTTTCATAAACATCCGTCTTTTCCGGAAAGAAATAGGAATATGCATGTCTGACACCGAAAAACGCCGCGCCGGCAAAAGCGCCGAAGCATATAGCGGCGGCAATACCGCCGAAAAACTTTTTAAGGAAGCGGCCGCGTTTTTTTCCGGACCTTTCACCGGTTTCGACAGGCTCCGCCGGCGTTACAGCAGGGGATTCGGAAAAAACTGCTGTCTCGGCCTCCGCGGACGGCTGTGCCAAAACGGTTTCCTCCGCCCAGAAGTGATAGTCTTCGGAAACACTATGTTCAGCCGGGGTTTCCGGCAAATCTGTAAAAGAAGGGGTAGAGCTGCTGAATAAAGTTTCGTTCTGATTCGATTCCATAAAAAACCTCCTTGCTGTTTCTTGACTTTGCTTTTAGTTTAGCATGGGTTTGTGTAGGCTTTGTGACGAATTGGTTAAGAAATGTTGACTTAATAAATTTTTTTGTTGAGGTTTTGGAAAGAATCATGTAAGATAGCATATAAGGAAGACGGAATGAAATAGGAGCGAAGAGATGATTAAAGATAATCAAAAAGCATTTAACAGACTGCATATCGCCGCGGACGGCTTTTTTATCCTTTTGGCATATCTGATAGCATATATGCTGCGCTTTTATTGGCTCGGACTGGAAAAAGCGGGAAATTATACTTTTGAGCAATATTCCAGATTCTTAGTTGTCTTAATCCCTGTATGCCTGTTGATTTATTGGATGTGCGGGTTATATGCGCCGAAACGCGGCAAGGGAATGCAATGGGAACTGTGGCTTTTGCTGAAAGCAAACATAATCAGCGGTGTCGGGTTTATGGCGGTACTTTACCTGTTTAAGGAAATTGACATATCACGAAGCTTTTTAGCATTTTTCTTTGGCTGCAATATAATTCTGGAAGGTATCTTTCGTTTTCTGGTGCGCCGGAGTTTAGAGCATATCCGCAGAAACGGAAAGAATTTAAAGCATGTTTTAATTGTAGGATACAGCCGGGCGGCGGAGGCATATGTGGACCGCATTCTTGCCAACCCGCAGTGGGGGTATTATATCCATGGGATTCTGGATGATAAGATGGCGGTGGAAACGCGCTATAAAAAGGTAAGCGTAATTGGAACGATGAGTGAGCTTTCCGATTATTTAAAAAAGAATGAGTATGATGAAATTGCGATTACGCTTGCCATTCAGGAGTATGAAAAGCTGGAAAAGCTTGTAATGGAATGTGAATATTCTGGAGTTCATACAAAGTTTATACCGGATTATAATCATATTGTGCCGACGGTGCCGTATATTGAAGATTTGGAGGGGCTTCCGGTAATCAATATACGAAAAGTGCCGTTAAGCAATCTGGTAAACCGGATAATAAAGCGTTCGATTGACATTGTCGGCGCGGCCGTGTGTCTGCTTTTGTTCTCCGTGCCGATGCTGGTTGTGGCGCTTGCGATTAAACTGACTTCCAAAGGCCCCGTGATTTTTTCACAGGTAAGGGTAGGGCTTCATAACCGCGAGTTTAAGATGTACAAGTTCCGCTCAATGGTAGTACAGGAGACAACAAAAGAGGCAGGAGAATGGACAACGAAAAATGACTCCCGTGTGACCGGAATCGGGCGTATTATCCGCAGGACAAGTATTGACGAACTGCCGCAGTTAATTAACGTGCTGAAAGGGGATATGAGCCTTGTGGGACCTCGTCCGGAGCGTCCTAAGTTTGTGGAAAAGTTTAAGGAGGAAGTTCCCCGTTATATGATTAAGCATCAGGTACGGCCGGGAATGACGGGCTGGGCGCAGATAAACGGATACCGCGGAGACACCTCAATCCGTAAGAGAATCGAGTATGATTTACATTATATTGAGAACTGGAGTATCGGGTTGGATATCAAGATATTGTTTTTAACGATATTTAAGGGTTTTATCAATAAAAATGCGTATTAAGAATGCGTATTGGAAAGGCGAAGAAGATGGACGAAGAAAAGAAACTGCCGGAAGAAAATAAGGGGGAGGAGACGGCGAAGAAAACGCCGGAAGAAAAGCAGACAAAAAAGGAGTCTGCCTATGAGGAATACTGCCAGATGTGCCGCAGGCCGGCAAGCGTTGCCGGAAAGATGATTCATATGCCGAATAATCTATGTGTCTGCAACGACTGCCTCCAGAAGACATTCGATTCCATAAACAGCAATAATTTTCCTTATATGGAAATGTTGGCGCTTGACCCGGCGATGTTTCGTCTGGGGGGTGAGCTTCCGAAAATGCCGAAGGTGAAGAAAAAGGCGAAAGAGGCGGAAAAAACACAGGAACAGAAAGAAATACCGGTTCCTGATTTAAAGAATTTGAAAGCGCCGCATAAAATAAAGGCGGAACTGGACGAGTATGTGATTGGACAGGACCATGCCAAAAAGGTTGTTTCCGTAGCGGTATACAACCACTATAAACGTGTCGCGGATAAAGAGGCTTCGGTAGAATTGGAAAAGTCCAATATGCTGATGCTTGGGCCGACCGGCAGCGGAAAAACCTATCTTGTAAGAACATTGGCAAAGCTGTTAAATGTGCCGCTTGCGATTACGGACGCGACTTCCCTTACGGAAGCGGGATATATCGGCGATGACGTAGAAAGCGTACTGTCCAAGCTTTTGACCGCGGCGGATAATGACGTGGAGCGCGCGGAACACGGCATTATTTTTATCGATGAGATTGATAAAATCGCAAAGAAGCGTAATACAAACAGCCGTGACGTGAGCGGGGAATCGGTACAGCAGGGATTGTTAAAACTTTTGGAAGGCAGTGAAGTGGAAGTGCCGGTCGGAGCGACCAATAAAAATGCCATGGTGCCGATGACAACGATTAACACAAAAGATATTCTGTTTATCTGCGGCGGAGCGTTTCCGGATTTGGAAAAGATTATTAAAAAGCGTTTAAACGAGACCGCTATGATTGGCTTTGGAGCGGAACTGCGGGATAAATACGATGAGGATAAAAAACTGTTGGAAAAAGTGACCGTGGAAGACCTGCGGGAGTACGGAATGATTCCGGAGTTTTTAGGACGTCTGCCGGTTATTTTCGCTCTGCAGGGTTTAGATAAGGAGCAGCTCATTAAAGTATTGCGGGAGCCGAAAAACGCCATTTTAAAACAGTATGAGTACCTTCTTGCCTTAGATGAGGTAAAATTGGTTTTCGATGACGGCGCACTGGAAGAAATCGCGGAGCGCGCCCTGCAGAAAGATACCGGCGCGCGTGCGCTGCGTGCGATTCTGGAAGAAATTATGCTGGATATTATGTATGAGATACCGAAAGACCAGAATATCGGAAGGGTAACGATTACCGGAGACTATGTAAAGGGCTGCGGCGGACCGGTGATTGAAATGCGCGGCTAGTTAAAATAAAGCGGAATGAACCGGAGAAAAATGGAAATACTCCTCACAAAGAGGCTTTGCGATACAAAGCGGAGAGGAGTATTTTTTATGAAGTTTTTATGGAAAAAGAGCCAAAAAAGAACAAGAGCGTTGATTTTGTTTGGGTCGGTACTTTTGACCGCCATGGCGTTCCGCGTTATGACGGAGCGGGCATTTTTAGCGCAGGCAAGTATTGCGGGGGCGTTTTCGACATTAACGCCGGAACAAAGCAAAGGAACGGTGACGATGACCGCGCGGTATCTTCCGCCGCCGTATGGGTTCTCGGAGGAGAAACTTTTAAATTATTTTGCAAAAGAAATTAATCTTACGATAGCGGGAGAAATCAGGGAAGTCACTTATGAGGGACGCGTGGAGTTCGTATACGAGAAAGCGGCGGCGGAGGCAGACTCAATAGTGAAACTGGTGTATCTGACCGAGGCCGGGGAGTATTATCTGTGCGCCGAGATTACCCTTTACGGAAAAAATGCCGCGCTGGTATCTTCTTTTCGGGATACGTTAGAAAAAGTAGCGAAAAAAATGAAAATGGAGGAGATTACAACGGCCTTGGAATTATGCGGAAGCTATACCGGAGAAATTCCGCTTGCCAGAAAAGATGAATTGACGAACCGGCTTTTAGAGGAGCTTTACGCGCAGCCGGTATATGAAAACCGGGAAAACAAAAATTATACCGTATATGCCTATACCGGCGCGGTGAAAGACTATATCGTGGTGGAACAGAAAAAAATCAACGTGCAGGTTGCCATCTACTATGACCGTGAGACAGACCGGACGGAGGTAGTGCTGGCATCGCCGATTGGGCTGCGGTAAAAATACGAAAGGCCTTGAGATTTTGCATTTTGTATACTTTTTTATATTTCGTAGATTGCATGCTGTCTTATTTTTGCATACGCAACGCTGCGCCGGACTTCCTCTAAGAGCCGTTAAGCCGCTCGGGTGCGTCCTCGCGCCTAACCG
>JAFLSZ010000004.1 GCA_022510665.1 Lachnospiraceae bacterium | reverse complement strand
CCCGAGCGGCTTAACGGCTCTTAGAGGAAGTCCGGTGCAGCGTTGCGTATGCAAATATAAGACAGTGTGCAATCTACGGAATATAGTTTCTGCTAAAGAAGATTTTTTCCTCTATCAATACTTGACTTTTTCCATTTCAGCTTATATTCTATATTCATAGTATTTTGGTGAAATTCGGGGCTCCGAATAGGGAGGTTTTATGAGAATTATTTTAGTTGATGATGATATGGCTTCTTTGCGTTTACTTACCGGATTCTGTTCCCTTATTCCGGATGTTACCGTCGCAGGAAGCTTTTCTAATGCGGAAGATGCTTTTCGTTTTGCCTCAACATGGCTGCCTGATGCGGCTATTCTGGATATTATTATGCCTGTACAGGATGGCATTACCCTTGCCGACCGTCTTTACGAAATCAATCCCAATATACTTATTTTCTTTACAACATCCAGCGAGCAGCATGCACTGTCTGCTTTCCGCCGGCGCGCGGTCTCTTATATCACGAAACCTTATAACTTTTCCGATATTTTCGACGCATTGGAACGCGCAAAAATGCTCTGTACACCAAAACAAATACATATTCGTGTACGCACTTTCGGTCATTTTGATATTTTCGTAAACGGTACGCTCCTTACTTTTCCGCGTCAGAAGTGCAAAGAACTCCTTGCGTTTTTTATTGACCGGAGAAGCGGCGCCGTATCCGCCGAGCAGATTATTGACGCACTTTGGGAAGAGCGCTGTTATGATTCCACGGTACGGGCTTATTTTCATGTCGTTCTCCGTGATTTAAAAAAGACATTAAAACAGGCAGGAATCGAATCTCTGCTGATATGCAGCCGCAATCAGAACGCGATCAATCCCTCCTTACTGGACTGTGATTACTACCGCTTTTTAGACGGTGACATCTCCGCCATTCACGAATTTAATGATGAATATATGGTTGATTACAGCTGGGCGGAACCGACCGTCGCAATGTTGATGAAAAAGAAGCAGGAATTTGTCCAATAATTGTTATAATCATATTACTATAATAGGTCTGTTAAAAAATAAGGAGGAGTAACTATGTGTTTAGTTTCCGTACTTGGCGATTCGAAATACGAATATCGTTCTTTTACTCATATTCTGAATACAGAGGATTCTGTGTCTTTCCTTGCCTACGGAATCGAACTGTATGCCCGCGATGTTACCGGCTGCACTAAACTTGATTGTATTCATGGAATTACTACACGCTATGAGAAAATAAACGAACTGCTTGATATTTTAAATCGTACACAGGTATACCCCTGCCATTTCCGGGATATCGTAGAGGATTTTCTTTCCTAGGATTCCCGGCAAAATGAGCCGGACCCAAAAGTCTTCTTTTTCAGTCCGGCTGTTTCCCATTAGTTTTTTTCTTATCTTCCCGGCGTGCGGATAAACGCTCCGTAAACATCCAGCTTTCCGTATCCCCAGCCGCGATTCGGATATTCCATTGTATCCCGTTCCGCTCCCGCAATAAAAAGACGCCTTATTACCATCGTATCAAGAATAATATACCCTTCTCTTCGAATTGCCGCTTCAAAAACCAATGCGGCGCTTCCGGCCCCGAACGCCGCCGCCATGCCGGTTCCCACATACAGTCCGCCTCCCTGGGGCGCCGCAATATCCGGTTTTATCCTGCCGTCCGCCGTATACCCGTAAGAGGCCGATGTATATAACGCATCTCTTATTACGTCATACGCGGTAAACGTCAGTACCTCTCTTGCCGCGCCCGGATCACAGATTAACACATAAGGGTCCGGCCGCAGAAATGTCACTTCCGCGCTCAAAAACGGTGTAATGGGAAGCCATATATTGTAAGCACCGGAATATTCTCCTTCCGCATATACCCTTATACGCCAGATTCCCGCAGGAGTTCCCGCAAACCGTATCCAGATTCCCTGCGTCCCGACCGACTGGTCATAAAGGTTAGACTGAATATCAACAGTACCTCCCTCAAAGTAAAGCGAATACCTCCTGATAAAAGAACCCCGCCCCGGAATCCGCGGAATTACTTCTCCGGCAGGCGAAATCATTTCTATCGTAAATAAATCCGGCTCCATTGCCCAAAGTTCCGCCGTGAAGCCGTTTACGCCGTCCTCTACACTGATTTCCACTTCCTCATAGCTGCCGCTCGCAATCCTGCCGGAAAAATGGTGTCCACGTCCCCCTTCGTTTCCTGCTGCCGTCATAACGCACACGCCCGGTATCTGTGCCACTCCGTCCAGATAACGGGAAAGCACGGTTCTTCCCGTGTGGTCTCCCTGATTGCTTCCCAGCGCGACACACAATACCAAAGGAAGACCTTCTCTTTTTGCAACCGAAAGAAGCCATTCCACACCGTAAATAATGTCCTCCTCCGCATAGCAGAACGCATCTTCCGGTATCTGATAAAAGTTCCGAAGATACGGCTTTGCCTGCTTTAATTTCACCACTGCAAGCGACGCTAGCGGCGCGGCCCCTCCGTATTCTTTTCCCGTTCTCCCGTTATCCTGCCTAAGTTCACTCCCCGCCGCAGTACGCACCAGTGCGTTTCCGTGTCCGCTCTCGTCTCTCGACGGAATTTCTTCATACGGATTTTCTGCCCGCAGGGCGTTATTTATCTGTCTCCGGCTAAATTCCCTGCCGTAAAACGCCGGCGCCTCCCTGCTCCTGCCGTTTTCCGCGTTGTCCTCTCCGTTTTCGGCATCCTCTCCTGTATCCGTATCCGCCTCTGTTTCCATCGTTTGGTCCCATAGTGCCAGAATCCTTGTTGTCCCGTCCGTATTCCGGAACGACTCCTCCGCGAAATTGATACCGGTATCCAAAAAGCCGAGCAAAACTCCTCTCCCATAAAGGCTCGTATATGGTCCTTCCCTAAGCTGTAACACTCCCGAAGCCGCCAGTTCCTGCTCCGAAAGCAGACCGTAACATTTCTGCATAATGCCAAAGGGATACTCTCTGCCGCCCCTCAATTCTTCCGGATAATAAAAATAGGCAAAGATCAGACCGTCAGACACCCGCCTGACGCATGACGCGTCCAAAAGAGTCCGTACCTCCTCATCACTTCCCCGGTACGGCAATCCAAAGCCTTTGTACGCATTCGATGTGACCGCTTCACTGCAAACTGCCATATTACACCTAAAAAAGCCGCCGCACTTATGTAACTCCCCTCCGGGTAAGTTCTCATTCGCGCGGCAGCCCCTGCCGTTTTCTTTCTATAAAGATATGCCAAATCACATGAAACGGTACTCTTTCTCCTACTTTCTATAGCGCGCTACAAAACGCTCCATACGCTCTAAGGCAGTTTTTAGCTGCTCAATGGAGTACGCATAGGAAATTCTAAGGAAGCCTTCACCGCAGTCACCGAAAGCGGTTCCCGGCACAACCGCAAGCTTTTCCTCTTCCAGGAGTTTTGTCGCGAACTCTTCCGAAGTCATTCCAAGACCTTTGATACTCGGAAATACATAAAACGCCCCGTACGGCTCAAAACACTCCAAACCGATTTCACGCAGCCTTGTTACCAAAAACTTTCTCCGCTTATCGTACGCGTCACGCATCATCTCCACATCCGACTCCCCGTTCCTTAACGCCTCCACGGCCGCATGCTGGCTGGTGGTCGGTGCGCACATAATCGCAAACTGATGTACCTTTATCATCTGACGGATAATAAGTTCCGGTCCCGCCGCATAACCGAGACGCCATCCGGTCATTGCAAAGGACTTGGAAAAGCCGTTAATTACAATGGTGCGCTCCTTCATCCCCGGCATGGATGCAATCGAAACATGATTTTTTCCGTAGGTAAGTTCCGAGTAAATTTCGTCGGAAATCACAAACAAATCCTTTTCCACTACAACTTCCGCAATTTCCCGCAAATCCTTTTCTTCCATGATGGCCCCGGTCGGATTATTCGGGAACGGCATAATTAAAATTTTTGTCTTATCGGTAATCGCGTCCAAAAGCTCCCGCTTTGTTAAGCGAAATTCGTTTTCCTCTTTTAACTCAATGGTTACAGGCACACCGTCCGCCAGGCTTACACACGGCACATAAGAAACATAACAAGGCTCCGGAATCAAAACTTCATCTCCCGGATCTATCATGCTGCGCAGCGCCACGTCAATCGCCTCACTGCCGCCGATTGTAACCAGTACCTCCTTTTCCGAATAATCCAAAGCACAGCGGCGCTTTAAATAGTCACAGATTTCCAGCCGGAGCTCCTTTAAACCGGGATTGGAAGTGTAAACGGTTTTCCCCTTTTCCAAAGAATAAATTGCCTCTTCGCGGATGTGCCACGGCGTTTCAAAATCCGGCTCGCCTACGCCCAAAGAAATGGCGTCTTTCATCTCGCTTACAATATCAAAAAACTTTCGAATGCCGGACGGTTTCATTACCTGTACTTTTTCATTTAACGGATTTCTCACGGCGTCACCAACATCCTTTCATCAGAACCGCCTTCCGGAACCAGCGGAAGTCCGTGTTCTTTATATTTTTTTAATACAAAATGAGTCGCGGTGCTTAATACCGCTTCCATCGGCGCCAGCTTGGAAGAAACAAAACTCGCCACTTCGCGCATGCTCTTTCCCTCAATAATTACGGTCAAATCAAATCCGCCGGACATCAGATACACCGACTCTACCTCATCGTAACGGTAAATACGCTCCGCGATTTTATCAAATCCCTGTCCGCGCTGCGGCGTAACTTTTACTTCAATTAACGCCGTCACCCGCTCCTCAGTCGTCGCGTCCCAGTTAATCAGGGTCGGATAACCGCAGATTACATGTTCTTCTTCCAAATGCCTGATTTCTTCTTTCACTTCTTCCTCTGTCATGCCAAGCATTTTCGCCAGATCACTTTCCGGAATTTTGCTGTTTTTATCTAATGTCTTTAAAATTTCTTCCCGCATATCAAATCCTCCTTTTATTTTCTCTGCGCCCGTACCCGCTCATATTCCTCCACGCGGTTCGGTTCCAGATAACGTACTTCTTCCCCGTTTCGTACCGCACGGTCAAGCCCCGGTACGGTTTTTCCGATAACTGCCGCCGCAATCTCATGCTCCGCCAGCCGTTCGCAAAGTCTGCCGCCGTGCTCCGTCAGGAACAAAAAGCATCCCTCGGTTCTAAGCTGGTACGGATTTACGTCAAAATATTCGCAGATTTCCACCGTCTCCTGTAAAATCGGAATTGCCCGCAGGTCAATTTCCAATCCGCATTCCGCGTACTCCGCCAGCTCCCAGAGCGCTCCGAACACGCCGCCCTCTGCGGCCGCATGAAGGTATACCGCGCCTTCCTTTGCCGCAAGGTACGCTTCCTCGTTCTGTTCCGTATATTCTAAAAGCTCCGCGGCATGTGCAATAAAACGCCGCGGATAACGCTTTTCCAATTCTTCTTCAAAACGCCCTGCCAAAAGTGCCGTACCGCCCAGACCGCAGTACTTTGTCATCACTACGTCAAGTCCGGTGTAGTCCTCCTGTTTTTTCAAATGCCGGGCTGCGGTCTTTGAAACCGTTCCCGTCATACTGACCGAAACTACAGGTTCCGACACGGCCCCGCTGACTGCGGTGTGGCCCCCGGCAATCTTTATTTTTTGTTTCCGCAGATAAACGCCGTACCGCTCATACATCTTGCGGAGCAAACTCTCTTCCATAGTTTCCGGTACCGTAACCGCCGCCAACGCGTATTCCGGTCTTGCCGCTTTGGCCGCCAGACTGTTTACCGCCCTCACTGCCGCCAGATACGCGGTGGCAAGCCCTTCCGCACATACCGTCTGCATGGCGGAAACGGCAATGCCGTACCGTAACTCTTCCGTTTCCTGTCCGGCTCGTGCGAGCCCTCCGTCCGCACCGGACAACAAAAGCAGGCCGGCACCGCTGCCGACACGCGGAATACCGGTTCCCTGATTTACCTTTTGCACTTCCTGTAAAACGGAACGGCGCAACACCGTATCCGAAACCTTTCCGCTTTTCATACCGCCTCCTGCGCCTTTTTGTTTTCCTCTCTTTATGCCTGATCTATTGCCTTGCCGATATCGTTTCTCTTGTACTTATTTGCAAAGGAAATCCACTCCGTTGCCGCATAGGCATTGGCACGTGCGCCCTTTAAATCATCTCCGACCGCTACTACGCCAAGCACACGGCCTCCGTTGGTAACTACCTTTCCGTCCGCGAACTTGGTTCCCGCATGGAAAACATAATAGCCGTCATTTCCGGCAAACTTATCCAGTCCTTCAATCGGATAACCCTTTTCATAATGTTCCGGATAACCCTCGGACGCAAGCACGACACATACCGCCGCGTTATCCGCAAACTTTAAATCAACGGTGTCTAAAGTTCCGTCGATACAAGCTTCAAATACATCCACAATATCGTTTTCCATACGCGGAAGCACTACCTGCGTCTCCGGGTCGCCGAATCTCGCGTTATATTCAAGCACTCTCGGACCGTTCGGAGTCAGCATCAAACCGACAAACAATACGCCCTTAAACGGTCTTCCTTCCGCCTTCATGGCATCCATCGTCGGCTGGTAAATGTGCTTTTGACAGAACGCGTCTATCTCTTCGGTATAAAACGGCGTCGGTGAAAAAGTTCCCATACCGCCGGTATTTAATCCTTTGTCCCCGTCCTTCGCACGCTTATGGTCCTGTGCGCTTGTCATGGTCTTAATGTGGGTTCCGTCGCAAAACGCAAGCACGGAAACTTCCGGCCCGGTCATAAACTCTTCAATAACCAATTTGTCGCCGGCGCTGCCGAACTGCTTATCTTCCATAATTGCCTTAACGCCCGCGGCCGCTTCTTCGTAATCAGCACAGATCAAAACTCCTTTTCCCAGCGCCAGACCGTCAGCCTTTAATACGGTCGGATACGGGCTTGTCTTTAAATATTCGAGCGCCGCCGCCGCGTTATCAAACACTTCATAAGCTGCGGTCGGAATATTATACTTCTTCATCAAATCCTTGGAAAATGCCTTGGAGCCCTCGATAATGGCAGCGTTCTTCCTCGGTCCGAACACGCGCAGTCCCCTTGCTTCAAACGCATCCACCACACCGGCGCCCAAAGAATCGTCCGGCCCGATAATCGTCAAATCTATCTTTTCCTGCGCGGCAAATTCCGCCAGCTTTTCCGTTTCCGTTACGCCAATCGGCACGCACTCCGCGAGTTCCGCAATACCGGCGTTTCCCGGCGCACAATACATTTTATCTACTTTCCCGCTCTGAGCTGTTTTCCATGCAATGGCATGTTCCCTTCCGCCTCCGCCTACGATTAATACTTTCATTTTACGTCCCTCCGTTTTCTCTTTATTTCTTCTTATTCGGTTACAAAAGCCCGTCCGTCCTGCCAGACAACCTTCCCGTTCGCAATCGCGTTAATTGCCGCGGGAAGGAGCTCCCATTCCGCTTCTTCCATAACCCTGCGCTGCAGCACCTCGGGCGTATCCCCCATCTTTACCGCAACTGCCTTTTGCAGTAAAATCGGCCCCGTATCGGTGCCTTCGTCCACAAAATGCACCGTCGCGCCGGTTACTTTACTGCCCCGCGCAAGCACCGCCTCGTGTACATGAAGTCCGTAAAACCCGTCGCCGCAAAAGGACGGAATAAGCGACGGATGAATATTTAAAATCTTCCTCGGGTATGCCTCAATCAGACTTGCCGGCAAAATCACAAGATATCCCGCAAGCACAATCAAATCCGGCTCATACTTGGAAATACCCGCAAGCAGCGCCTCATTAAACTCAGCACGGGACGCAAAACTTTTCGGGGAAATGCACTCCGCCGCAATTCCTCTGTTTCTCGCGCGTTCCAAGGCATAAGCATCCGCCCTGTTGCTGATAACTGCCTCAACCGTTACGTTTGTAACGGCCCCGCTGTCCATTTTATCTAAAATCGCCTGCAAGTTTGTGCCGCCGCCGGACACCAACACTACAACTTTCGTCATGGGCTCCTCCTTTTTAGCATATCCGTAAAATTTCGTTACAGAATGTCAATGCCCTTTTCACCGTTTACCGCTTCACCAAGAATATAGGCTTCTTCGCCGGCCGATTTTAAGGCCGCTGCTGCCTTGTCCGCATCCGCCTTATCTACCGCGATTACCATACCGATACCCATGTTGTAGGTATTGTACATAATCTGCTCCTCAATGCTGCCGTCCTTTGCAAGCATCTGAAAGATTGCCGGAACCTCGTAGGCATTTTTCCGTACCTTTACGCGAATACCCTCCGGAAGCATTCTCGGAATATTTTCATAAAAACCGCCGCCGGTTACATGGCTGCATGCCTTTACCGCAACGCCGCCGGTCTTTAAAGAGGAAAGCGCCTTCACATAAATCTTGGTCGGGGTTAAAAGCTTCTCGCCCAGGGTCATACCCAAAGACTCATAGTAAACCTCCAACGGCTTACGCTCCATCGGGAACACCTTACGAACCAGCGAATATCCGTTGCTGTGGATACCGGAAGATGCGATGCCGACCAATACGTCTCCCGCTTTCATATTCTCTCCGGTAATCATTTCCGCACGGTCCACAATGCCTACCGCAAAACCTGCAAGGTCATATTCGTCTTCCGGATAAAAGCCCGGCATCTCCGCGGTCTCCCCGCCGATTAAAGCGGAACCGGCCTGCTTACAGCCCTCCGCCACACCGCTTACAATCGTTGCAATTTTCTCCGGAACATTTTTTCCGCATGCTATATAGTCAAGGAAAAATAATGGCTCGCCGCCGGCGCACGCCACATCGTTTACACACATTGCCACACAGTCAATTCCGACGGTATCATGCTTATCCAGAATAAACGCCAGCTTTAGCTTTGTTCCGACACCGTCCGTACCGGAAAGCAGGGTCGGCTGCTTCATCGTCATAAAACGGTCCAATGCAAACGCACCCGAAAAACCTCCGAGTCCGTTCAATACTTCCGGACGCATCGTACCCTTCACATGCTCTTTCATCAGTTCCACTGCCTTATACCCGGCTTCAATATCCACTCCGGCTTTCTTGTAATCCATTATCTTTTCCTCCTGTCCGTTTTGTATCCCGATAATACAACCGAAAAATTACTTTTATCATAGCATACTTATCATAGCATACTTTTTTTCCTTTTCCTAGTAGGTTATGACGAAAAATATTCATGCGACTTATTAATTTTACTTATGGTGTTCGTAAGGATTCCGGCGTAAGAAAAATAAGGGGCTGTCGCACTAAGCGCGGCCCCTTATTACAAGCGGCTAGTATCTTCTCTTAATGCAAGGGGAAATTCGCCGCCTTTCAGTTAGTCAGGTATACTAACCGCTTGCAAGAATCCGCCACGCCCGGAGTCACCGCCGCTTAGTGTAACAGCCCTGTCTTAAAAATCAACTTTTTTATTTTGCTCCCGAAAAGGCAGAAATCTTTTTGCTTAATTCCTTCAATTCTTCATCTTCCGGAAGAATTTTGAGCCAGTCATTCAAGTCATATCGGGCGCGTTCTAATTGATTGTTTTCTATACACCAGTGAATGAGTTTTTTGGAAAAGAAAATATACTTCTGTTCTTCCTCCCGCATTGCCGCCAGCATCTGACCAAGTACAAACGGAAAATCCGACTCAGGTTTTGTTTCCTTGTCCCCTCCCAAGTAAACAATCAGATTATTCATCGCATATTCATATTCCCCCAGGGCAATATTCCGAATAACTACCGGAAGCATTTTCACATACCAGCCTACACTTTCTTCGGCAATAAAGCGCGGAAAATTCACATTGAGCGAAGAAAAAATCTCAAAAACATCCGAAAGCGATGACGCGTCAACGTTCTGCGCCAGTTCTATCAGCTGACACACCAGCCCCGTCAAAAACTCGGTTTTATTTTCTTTCGTGACACTCATTGTTTCTTCCACAAACACTGCTTTTGTCACCGGATGCCGGAAAATCTCCTTTGTAACGCTGATTTTACACTCGGGCGCCAAATCCGACCGGTATAAAACACGAAGCGTATCTTTCAGTGCGTTAAACTGTACATCATAAAGAAAACTCAAATTCCGTCCGGAAACCCCTCCGCATTTCTGTTCCAAAAACTCTTTTGCCTTTTCAAATACAACAAAGTCATCCGTTTTCCTGCTCTCATCCCATCGATAAGAACCTGAACCCTGTGATATCGTATAGCAATGAAGTGCCTTGGCGTAAACGCCGATTCGTTCGGAAGCCTCGACTCTTTTATAAACCTGAATCGTATCGCTTCCATAATTCGGAAACCAGTCCGGTTGCTCCGTTGCCTTATAGCCGGCGCGGGCGGCTTTGGCCGTGTAGAGTTTTCCCCATACCTGCCTGAGGTTCCAATGGATAATCGGAAAATACGCCTCAAAGCTTTGCGCATCGTCCAAAACGTAATCGTGCTGCAGCACATGCTCTCCGCACACTTTCCCCGTGGTAGCGTCAATAAACTTTGAGCCGCAGATTGCAATATCTAATTCATTTTCCGTCAGAAATTTCAGCATTTCTTCCAAAAAGGTCGGTTCATAGACATCATCCGCGTCCAGTATACAAAAATAATCTTCGTCTTCTAACCTATGCGAAATAAAGTAGAAATCCGGATTTTCCGTATAATCACGGTTTCGTTTGTTGTAAAACGGAACAATTCTTTTATCCCGCTTCGCATAATCTCTGATAATCTCACCGGTACGGTCGTTCGAACCGTTATCCAGCAAATAGTACGTAAACTCCCCATAAGTCTGGTTTAAAATGCTTTCTATGGTGCGTGCCAGTGTCTTTTCGGCATTATAGGCCGAGGTACGGAAATAAATCATAAAATTCCCCCTTTTAAAAATAAATTAAGATAACCCACCGCTTTAAAGTCTCCTTTTCCGGTATTAATTACACAATCAAAACTTCTTTTCGATATATTTCCTCATAAACTCTTTTTCAAACTCCTCAATATACGGCGAATTGTAAAACTCGTCATAATGCTTTGTCAGCTCGTCCTTGACAAAGGCAAGCTGCCGGCTGCAGTGTTCCAGCTTATTTTTCTCGATTTTATTGCACATGGAAATCATATACGACCATTCGCTGTACTGCGCGTAATCCGCGATTGCAGGGAGTTTTTCGGATAAATATTCCGTCCGCTCCCGAAACGCCGCAAAATACTCGTCCAACTGCTCCGGCGTCAAAAGCAGGTCATTGGTCGTGAATGCGGAATTGTTTCCCGGATGTCTCCAAAAACAATACTTCGGAATCCCGTGTGCCGCCACACGCGCCGCCTGTGCAAAGTATTTATATGTGACGCGGATATCGTCGTACTTTCCCTCCGAAAGAAAACGAATCTCCGAAAAAAGTTCCCGTTTCAGAAGTTTGGACGGCATTGCCGCGTTGCATTTTTTACGCTGCAGCAGCATTACCACCGCTTCCTCCGGCGTCAAAAGAAGCTTTTCTTCAAATACACAGTTTGGCAAAAACGCACCGTCTACTTCTTTCGTGGAGCCGCACACGGCAATCTCGGCATCCGCTTCCTTTGCCAGTCCGTATAAAAACTCCAGCATATCCGGCTCCGCCGTATCGTCATCGTCTATGAAAGTAATGTACTCTCCCTTTGCCGCGGAAAGCCCTGCGTTCCTTCCTGCCCCGATACTGCTTTTCGGGATGTGTAAAACCCGAATCCGCGCGTCCTGTTTCGCATATGCGTCCGCAATGTGTCCACTGTTGTCCGTAGAACCGTTATCTACAATGATGTATTCAAACTCTTTCATCGTCTGTGCAAGAACGGACTCTATTGCCCGTCCTACCAATGCCTCACGGTTATAGGTCAGCATAATGACGCTTACCTTTACCATTTGATCCATGGAGCCGCGCCCCTCTCTATCAAAATTTCCAAATAGTGCTTATCCCGCTGGGTGTCCATACACTGCCAAAAGCCGTCATATTTGTACGCCGTCAGTTCTCCCATAGAAGCAAGCGTTTCAAACGGCTCCCTTTCCAAAATGGTGGAATCCTCTTTAATCATATCAAAAATCTGCGGTTCTAACACCATAAAACCGGCGTTAATCCAGCCGCCGTCTTCCTTGTTCTTCTCCGAAAACCTCCGAACCACCTGATCTTCCCCGATATCCAGCACGCCGAATTTATTACCCGGCTGTACGGCGGTAATCGTAGCAATCTTTCCGTGCTTCTTATGAAACTCTACCAGTTTTGTAATATCGATGTCCGAAACGCCGTCGCCGTAAGTGCAAAGAAACGGCTCCCCGCCGATGTAATTGCGGACACGCTTAATCCGGCCGCCGGTCTGCGTGTTTAATCCCGTGTCCACTAATGTTACCCGCCACGGCTCCGCGACATTGTTATGGACAATCATTTCATTCCTGTTTGCAAAGTCAAACGTAATATCCGAACGATGCAGATAGTAATCCGCAAAATACTCCTTGATGACATGCCCTTTATAACCGCAGCAGATTACAAAATCATGGAAACCGTAATGCGAATAACTTTTCATAATATGCCACAGAATCGGCGCGTCACCGATTTCAATCATCGGCTTCGGTTTTAAATGGCTTTCTTCACTGATACGGGTTCCGAATCCTCCCGCTAAAATCACAACTTTCATAGAACACTTCTCCTTTGTTCACATTCTGCCATGATGCCGCCTTACTCTCTTTTTCTTTCTCTGTCTCTATCTTAATTGGCGCCGTCCTGCGCCCTGTTTTCTTTTTTAAGATATTGATATTGATTTTTCCCGATATGCTCCCGCAGAATTTCTCCGTCCTCTGTCTGTTCCAGACGGTATACCTCCACAGTCATACCTTCTTCGTTCTCCTCTACGACAACACTTTCCATTGTTACATTCGAACGCGCGGCTTTTGCCGTTCCGTATAACGTAACACTCACTTCCTCTCCCGTTGCTTCACAAAGCAAAAGCACCGGTGCGTCCGTCGTGTTTTTAAACTTCAAATCCTTATAATTGACCGCAATGGCGGCGTCCTGTCCGGGCGGTATATAAGCGACCGGCATGGAATGCGCGTGCCGCTCGGTAATCTCTAGCTTTGTCCGGAGCAGGGCATTGTACAGCGTTGTGGAAAGCTGGCATACACCGCCGCCGATACTTTCCGAAAGCACCCCGTTAATGTACGCGCCGCCCGCCGTATATCCGTTTTCCTCCGTAAACGGAAGCAGCGCCGCCGTCGTGGAAAACTCCTGCTGCGGCAGAATGACCCACGCGTTAAGATGAGCTGCCCCCGCCGCTATATTCTGCGCCCTGCCGCTTTTGGAACTCTGATACCGCGTCGTAAACTCCGCAATCTTTGTATCGCATTTTTTTGCCTGAGCGGTCGAAAACATCGGCATAACAGCCGTTCCGCCAAGAAATATCCTGACTACGACCCCGTCTGCCGGCGCGGTCTTAATCCTTTCAATTACCTGCGCGAATATATCCTGCGCTTCTGCAAATACGCTTTCGGTATCAATCCGAAAGCCGGTTTGACTCTCTTTTACAAAAATCGCTCCGTTGTTCCATTCTATTTTTGCGTCCTGCCTCTTCCGCTCCAATAATCCCTCACAGACCGAAAGCAGGCCCGAAAAGCATTGCACGTCCCATACAAGCTCCGCTTCTGCCTGTCTGATACGAAACGGACGTTTCAATACTGCCGCGTAAATCCATTCCCAGCCCTTTACGTCATTGCTGCAGGCAGACACCCGCTCTATCGTTTCGTCCGCAAGCACCCTGATTACAGGAACTTTTGCCGTCAGACGCCACTCGTTTCCGTTTATTCTTACGGAGATATTATTTCCTATGCCGTATCCGGCTTCCTGCGCTCTCTCCTCTGCCTCTTTTTTCATCTCCGGCAAAATAGGACAGATTAACTCCAGCGTGACATCAGGCAGGAGCTCCTCAAACACGCTCTCCGCCTCCGTAAAACTCAGCCCTGAAAGCTCCGCATCAAAAAGCTGTACACCGGGCGCAATCCGCCCGTTATGCTTTCCCTTTATTCCGATTCCTGCTGCCATGACGGCAAGAATAAGAGCGATACCGATTCCAAAAAAACACACCGGAAGTTTCCTTGCCATGCATCCCCCGACGCAAAACTTTTCTCTTTACTATATATGACAGTAAATTATGAAATAATCTGGCAAAAAAGAAACAAAAAACAAAGGCAGACGGTTGACAGCACCCGCCTTGTCGGATATAGTTAATGTAGTTCCTTACTTTATCTGAGCGCGGATGCGAACAGCGGGATAATCATTGATAATACTAAAATTCCGGCAATTACTGCCGCAATGATTTTCTGTTTCCTTTTATTATACATGCGTACGCCTCTTTTCTTTGAAAGGTTGTGATAAAATGCCTGTTTTTATTGCTCTAACATTTATTATAATGATTATCGCGAGTTTTGGCAAGTCCCGCTCCAAAAATGCCCAAAAAACCTCAGAGGAATTTTGGCAGCGGGAACGCGCGTCCCAATTTGTCCCGAAAAAGGATATTTCTTCTTTGGACTACCTTACGATTCCCTATGACTCGCTTCCGTTTTGTTACTGGGCTCCCGGTGCGGGCGAACCGGAGCGGATTTCCTCCGCAGAACGCGGTCCGGCCGCGTCTTCTGATGTTTCCGGCGATTTTTCCGCACTGCCGGAATCCGTACAGGAGAATTCCTACTCGTTTTCCGCAGAGCATACCGCTCCTCTTTCGGAAGAGCTGGCGGAAACGGAATATGCCGTCTGCGCGCTTTCCGGAAAGAGAATCTTAAATCTTTCCGGTATCTCAAACACCGACCTGCGCCTTACTTACGGCACCGCAAACCTGGAGCCGCTGACCGCTTATGACCAAAACTTTACGCTCCTTATACGCTCCCTGCAGAAGTGGGGCGCGCTGCTGGTTTCTGCAGGACACTCTCAGGACGCGGTTACGGTTCTGTCTTACGCCGTAAACATCGGTTCGGATATCGCCGGCACCTATGCTCTGCTTGCCAGACTTTACAAAGAAAACGGCGAACTGCAGAAAATTTCCGAATTAAAAGAACATGCGGAACAGCTTTCTACGTTAATGAAGCCGTCTATCCTGAAAGACTTAGACCGGATGCTTGCCGACGAGACATGACGGACACTCCTCCCGCAGAAAACATTCCGTACATTTAGGGGAACGCGCGGTACAAATCGTGCGCCCCAGCTGTATAATATGAATGTTATATAAAATCCAGTGATCTTCCGGCAGAATCTCCATCAGTTCAAACTCGATTTTCTCCGGGTCATCGTTTTTTGTAAAACCAAGTTTCTGCGAGATCCGCTTTACATGCGTATCTACCACAATACTCGGCTGGTGGTAAATATTTCCGCGGATTACATTGGCGGTTTTCCGCCCTACTCCCGGCAGTTCTACCAATGCCTCCAGGGAATCCGGCACCGTTCCGTCATACTTTTCCAACAGCATTCTGGCGCAGGCAATAAGATTTTTCGCCTTATTGTGAAAAAAGCCGGTCGGCCTGATATCCTCTTCCAGTTCTTTTAAATCCGCACCCGCAAACGCCGCTATGCTGTCATATTTCCGAAACAACTCCGCCGTTACCAGATTTACTCGCGCATCGGTACACTGAGCGCTTAAAATTGTGGCAAACAAGAGCTGCCACGCATTTTCATGATTTAAGTAACACCGGTACTGTGTTGTATACTCCCGGTCTAAGAGTGCCAAAACACGCTGAGCATGCGCGCGCTGCTGCTCTCTGCTTTGCTTTCCGCGGTTTTTCTTTTGTTGTTTTTCTGCCATATCTGCTCCTTTCCCGTCGAAATCCGTTCGCAGCGTTATAAGAATTTTTACAATATGCTTCCATTTTTTTGCATAATCTGCTATAATACATCATAAATAATTATGAATTATAAGGAGGTTTTTACAATGAATATTTTAAACAAATTCGATTCTGTAAAAACGGTAAAGGATTTAGTTGTTTCCCTTTTAATTTTTATCCTTGTTCCGGCTGTTTTAGGTGTTATCACCGGTCTGCTTTCCGGAATTCCGGTAATCGGCTGGGTACTCGGTATCATTTCCGCTCTGGTTGGTATCCTCTGCCTTGTCGGCATTATTCTTTCTATTCTCGGTTTTATAAAGAATAACGCAAAATAAAGTCTGCTTCCGCTTTTAAAGCGGAAGCAGACTTTTCCAGACGATTGAGCTTTCCGGCGGCAGCGTAACCGTAAGAATTCCTTCCCGGACTTCTACAATTTCCGCCGCAATCCAAACCCCTCCCCATCCTGTGGAACATAGTGATACGACCGGCGCGTTATCAAAAACGCCGGTCTCCCACACCGGGATTTCTACCCATTTTTCCTGCCTTCCGCAGTTGACAGCCACAATGATGCTGTCTTTCGCGTCAAACCGTCCGTAAACAATCACATCCTGTTCCAGATGCAGCAGCTTTAAAGACCCCGTTCGCAGCGCCGGATAGGAGCGATGAATCCGAATCAGTTCCCGATGCAGCCGGATAAGCTCCGTATCTTCGTATCCCCAAGGATATGTGCGCCTGTTGTCCGGGTCCGTAAAACCGCACAGACCCGCCTCATCTCCGTAATAAATCGTCGGCGAACCGACCCACGTCATCTGCACCGTAACCGCTGCCATAAGCAGGGCACGCCGCACGCCTTCGGACGCCGCTTCCGAACCGAGCGTATGCAGCCGCCCGACCTTTCCGTTTGTCCTTGTTAAGAAGCGGGAATGGTCATGGTTTGACAGCTCATTCATCGCTGCCTGCAGCGAACTCGTCTGAAACTGCGCCATATGGTGCGTCATGGCGTCCGCAAAAGCCCACGCGTTTCCGACCAAATCGCCCCGGTACGCGTCGCTGTGTTTCTCCATGCCGGTAAAGAACCATGTAAGCGGTTCCATAAAAGCATCGTAATTCATCACGGAATCCCACTCGCTTCCGTCAAGCCATGCTCTGGCGCTTCCGTAATGCTCTGCCAGAATCAGCGCCTCCGGATTTTCTTCTTTTACGCTCTTTCGGAATCTTTTCCAGAACGAATGGTTAAACTCCTCGGAATGACCTAAATCCGCCGCCACGTCCAAACGCCAGCCGTCCACATTATAAGGCGGCGCAATCCACTTTTTCGCCACATTCAGAATATAATTGCACAATTCCTCCGACGCTTCATAATTCAGTTTCGGAAGGGTATCATGCCCCCACCATCCGTTATAGTTCGGATTATACGGCCATGCTCCGTCCGTATCGCCTATAAATTCAAAAAAGTTGCGGTAAGGACTGTTTTCCGAAATATAGGCGCCCTTCGCGTACCCCGGCACGTTTTCGTAAATCCGCTCTCTGTCAAGCCATTTATGGAAAGAACCGCAGTGGTTAAATACGCCGTCCAAAATTACACGCATTCCCCGTCTATGGATTTCCTCTACCAACGAGGCAAAATACGCATTACTGGCATCCAGATTTTCCTGCGCACTGACACGGCTGCTATACTTTGTTGCGTGAGAATTGTCCCTATCCCCTTCCTCAAGGCATTCCCCCTCATCGCGCAGAATAACCGCGTAATGCGGATCAATCGCATCATAGTCCTGACTGTCATATTTATGATTGGACGGTGAAACAAACAGCGGGTTAAAATAGATTACCTCTACACCTAACTCCTGCAGATAGTCCAATTTCTTCCATACGCCCTGCAAATCCCCGCCGTAAAAGTCCCTGACATCCATTGCCTGCGGAGGTCTGTTCCAATCTTCAACGGCATGCACCGCTTCTCCGATATAACAATATTCGTTGTCCTTTACATCATTTGACACCGTACCGTTACAGAAACGGTCGGTAAATATCTGATACATTACCGCGCCCTTCGCCCAGTCCGGTACGGAAAAGCCCGGCGTTATGCGGAACATATATTCCGCACTCCATTCCCACACTACGCCTCTGCGGTCATAATACCAGACCTCTTCTCCGAGATGAACTTCAAAATAGTACGATACCGGTTCTTCTCCTAACGCATATTCCACGGCATAATAAGCAAACCAGCCCTTTTCCTTTTCTAAAGATAATGCAAGCCGCTCACCTTCAATACACACAAACAACTCGGTTACACTGTCTTTTGCCGCACGGAAACGAAGCCTTACGGTATCACCCGCCTCAGGCT
This sequence comes from Lachnospiraceae bacterium, assembly GCA_022510665.1. GTDB lineage: Bacteria > Bacillota > Clostridia > Lachnospirales > Lachnospiraceae > SIG307. The sequence goes on along the minus strand of JAFLSZ010000004.1, from coordinate 45,000 downwards.
CTGCAGGAATTCTATATTCACCTGTACCATCCGCAAACAATGCTCTTATTTCCTTGTCCATAACTACCTCTTTTCAGCTTTACCATTATGATAAGGTGAAAAGCCCGATGACATCGTCATCGGGCTTTTCGGAGAAGGTATTTTGTTACTTATGGGGTGTAGCAAAAACTATATAATGTATTGGGGTTTACGTATGTTATTATAGCACCGTCACCGTCGTAAGTGTGCACAAACATTTCCCCTTTTTTCATTTTTTTTTGTGTTATTTGCCGTATAGCTTTGTCCACGTTCCCATAAATCACATAAAACTGTCCAAAAAAGCCCGTCAAACTGCTTTTGTTTTTTACTTATTCAAATAATGCCTCAAATTCCTCTCTGTTGATACGTTCTTTCTCAACTAAAAGCGCCGCACAGGAATGTAATATATTCTCATGCTCCGTAAGCAGTTGTTTCGCCTCCTTATAACATTCGTCAATAATCCGGCGCACTTCCGCGTCAATGGAATTTGCCACATTCTCGCTGTAAGAACGGGTATGTGCCAAATCACGTCCGATAAATACTTCATCATCGTCGTTTTCGTAATTCACCATACCGATTTCGCCGGAAAATCCGTAACGGGTTACCATGCTTCTCGCAACCGCGGTCGCATGTTTGATATCCTGAGAAGCGCCGGTCGTAATATCGTCAAAAATCAGTTCCTCGGCAATCCGTCCGCCAAGGCTTACGATAATATCCTGACGCATCTTTCCTTTTGTCAAAAACATCTCATCACGTTCCGGGAGCGGCATCGTATAACCCGCCGCACCGTTGCCGGTCGGAATAACGGATACCGCGTAAACAGGGCCTACATCCGGCAGCACATGGAACAATATCGCGTGCCCCGCTTCGTGATACGCCGTAATCTTTTTTTCCTTCTCGGAAATAATACGGCTCTTTTTCTCCGTGCCGATTCCCACTTTAATGAAAGACTTCTTTACGTCTTCTTCCGCGATAAATCCCCTTCCGTCCTTCGCGGCGGAAATCGCGGCCTCATTTAAAAGATTCTCTAAATCCGCACCGGTAAGTCCCGCAGTGGTCTGTGCAAGCTGTCCCAAATCCACGTCGTCCGCCAGCGGCTTTCCTTTGGCATGTACTTTCAAAATTTCTTCTCTGCCGCGCACATCCGGTCTGGCAACCAATATTTTTCTGTCGAAACGTCCCGGACGCAGGATTGCCGGGTCTAGGATATCCACGCGGTTAGTCGCTGCCATTACGATAATGCCCTCATTCACCCCAAAACCGTCCATCTCCACAAGCATCTGGTTCAGGGTCTGCTCACGCTCGTCGTGGCCTCCGCCCATACCGGTACCGCGCCTTCTGGCTACCGCGTCAATTTCATCAATAAAAACAATACAAGGAGCATTCCTTTTTGCCTCCGCAAACAAATCACGCACACGGGAAGCACCTACACCGACAAACATTTCCACGAAATCCGAACCGGAAATCGAGAAAAACGGTACCTTTGCCTCTCCGGCAACCGCCTTTGCGAGAAGCGTTTTACCGGTTCCCGGAGGTCCCTCTAACAAAACGCCTTTCGGGATACGTGCGCCCACCTTCGTAAACTTTCCGGGATCGGAAAGGAAATCCACAATTTCACGCAGTTCTTCCTTTTCTTCAATCAGACCTGCCACATCTTTAAATGTAGTCGTCCCGTTTATCGTCATACGCGCACGGCTTTTCCCGAAATTCATCATCTTATTGCTGCCGCCCGACGACTGATTCGTAAAGAACGAAAACATTAAGAAAATAACGCCGAAACCTAAAATATACGGCAATACTCCGGTCAAAAACCAGTTCGGTTTCGATACCTCGTTGACGTAAACCGCAATGCCTTTTTCCAGCGTCACTTCCTCTACATGTACAACATCCGTCACATAAAACGTTTTCTCGCTGCCATCTAACAGTACGGCACGCACTCTGCCCGTCGGAGTTTCCTCGTTCGGGTAAATCGAAATCCCGGCAACCTGCCCGGCTTCCAGATCTGCATAGTAATCCTTTAAGCCATACCGCTCACCGCCGCTTCGAAGCGCCTCCGACACATAAGTAGCCAGCAGAAGAATGAGTAATATACTGACAATGTAAAAACCAAAGCCTCTCATGGATTTTTTCAAAACGAAATCCTCTCTTTCTATCTCTTAATCTTATTTTTGCGGGCAGCTACACTTCCACTACGCCGACATACGGCAGGTTGCGGTAATGCTGCGCATAATCCAGCCCGTATCCTACCACAAATAAATCCTCTATGGAAAATCCGATATAATCCACCGGAATTTCCACTTCACGGCGGTCCGGTTTATTTAAAAGCGTACAAAGCCGGATGCTTTTCGGATTCCTTGCTCCAAGTACCTGTAAAAGATGTTGGAGTGTCCGTCCCGAGTCGATAATATCCTCTACAATCAGGACGTCTTTTCCCTCGATGGAATCATCCAGATCTTTCACAATTTTAATTCTTCCGGAACTTACCGTCCCGTCGCCATAGCTGGACACCGCCATAAAATCATGCGTCACCGGCACTGTAATATGTTTTACCAGTTCGCACATAAAAAATACGCCGCCCTTTAATATACAAATCACATGAAGTTCTTTTCCCGCATAGTCTTTGCTGATCTGCTCTCCCAGCTCACGAACCCGTTTCGTTATTTCTGCTTCCGGAATCAGTTCCTTTACCTCGTCCTTCATTCTCGCTTCCTCCGTTCATTCGTACTTCCAAAACTGTCTTTGTAGCCTCATCTATCCGATAATTATCACAGGAACGCACTCCCGGCACCCAGAGTACCTGCTCGTCGTCTGCCAAAAGCAGCCGTTTTTTACGTTCCTCTCTTGCTATTTTCTTTTCTATCAACAAAGCTTTGACCGATTTACTTCCCTGCTTCATTCCGATACGGTCGCCCTCTTTGCGTGTTCGAAGACGAAGTGTACCTTTTATTTTACCATAATCAAACCATTTCGTATACTCATTTTTGGGAATTTCTGCATTTTTTTTATAAGGAAAGCAGCGAAATATAATTTTTTCGCCCGCATCTCCGATGCAGTACTCCCCCGGAACCCGCACAAGATACTCCCTTTCTTCTGCGGCATCTTCCCCAGACTGTACCCTTTGTATAAAAAGCTCCTCAAAATTCCGTCCCGCAGTCAGACCGTACGGCAGCGAAACCTGCTTTCCGCTTTGCGAAAAGCAAAGCTCTCTTACTGCTTCAACGTGCGCCCTCGTAAAATCCCTGGCGCTTCCCGCCGCTTTCGTAAGCAGCATATGAACCGCCTTGTCCTGTAAAACGCGATGCTTTTTTTCCAATGCGGAAACAGGAATCCGAACCTCTCCTGAAAGCTCCTGCGCCTGCGCGCAAATCTCTTCTGCCTCGGCAAAAAGATACTCATTTAACGCGCCAAGCTCCGCCGCCGCTTCCGCGGTGTGCCTGACCGCGCCCTCATTTACATAATTCCCGGCGTAAGAAAGAACATGATGCCGGATTTTATTCCTTGTATACTCTGTTTCCTTATTCGTCGCGTCAACACAAAAGGACAATCCTTTTTCTTTTAAATACGCTTCGATTTCTTCCCTGTCACAAAAAAGCAGCGGCCTTATAATGTTCCCCCGCCTTGCCGGTATGGAAGAAAGGCCCGAAACGGAACTGCCCCGGAATAAATGAAATAAAAAAGTTTCCGCCACATCGTTCTGCTGGTGCGCCAGAGCGATTTTATCGTACCCCTTCCCGGCGGCAAGACTTTCGGCCGCCCGGTAACGAAGCTCGCGCCCCGCTTCCTCCAAACCGATGCGGTGTTCTTTCGCATACAACGGCACATCTTCATGCACCGCATAAAAATCAATTCCCAGAGTCTCACAAAATTTTTGGGAAAATGCCTCGTCGGCATCTGCTTCTTTTCCCCGAATCCCGTGATTGACATGAAACGCTCCGAGCCGGATAGAAAGCGTGTCGGAAAGCTCATGCAGAACCGCGGCAAGGCACACCGAATCCGCGCCGCCGGACAATCCTACCAGCACACGTTCGCCTGCCTCTATGAGCTTCTGCTCCCGGATAAACCGCTCCGCTTTCTTTGTCAACTTTTCCTGCATTCCATTCCTCCGGTACTTCTTTTCCTTTCTTGATTTTTTCCCCTCTTTGCCTATTCTACACCACTCGCCAAAAAAAGGCAAGTATCCTTTCTTCTATACGTCCGCAGATACTTTCGCCGGGGAATTCAGATAATACGGAAGCTGTTTTTTTACAAGTTCCGCTACCAGCACCGTCATATCGTCTTTCGGCTTATATTCGCAAAGCTCTAACGCCGCCTTTAAAACCTCTCCTGCTACACACTGCGGCGTTCTGTCCGTCTTTTTCTGCCCGGTCTGAAACAGCACTTCTTCCATATGCTCTCCGAGCACTTCCGAAACGCCGTCGCTCATCATAATCACATAATCCCCGTCATATAATTTCTTCTCTTTCGTGTCATAATCCGCCTCTCCGAACATTCCTACCGGAAGCGTTTCCGATGCCACGCTTTCAATCCAGTTTTCCCGCTTAATAAACGTTCCCGCCGCGCCAAGCTTTATAAATTCACAGGTTCCCGCATACGGATTAATTACGCTGATATCCACCGTCGAATAACTTTTCCCCTCCGTTCTGAGCAAAAGAACCGAATTTATCAGACGAACCGCCGTCTTTTCATCAAAACCCGCCGAAAGAAGCTGTTCCAGCAGCTCGATTACCGCTTCGCTGTCACGGCTTGCCTGTTCTCCGCTTCCCATTCCGTCCGATAAAAGCAGCACGGTTTCTCCGCTCTCAGGGTAAAGAAAAGAAAAACTGTCCCCGGACAGTGTTTCCTCATGCTTCGCAGCTCTTGCAACTCCGGTCAGCACCAGATATCCCGGTTCCTCCTCAAAAACAAACTCTCCCATTGTCTCTCCAAAAAAACGTTCCGACTCTCCTCCGCTGACAAGCGGGCATCCGAACATCGTTCCCATGCGCTGCGCGGCACGCCGTACCGGTATACTCTGCCCTTTTTTACAGTACGCCTGCATCCGTATTAAAAGCCCGCGGCCTTTTCGCTTCATTACCGCAATCTGCTCCGCGAAAATTCCGATACGGCGCAGTTCCGCCGCCAATTGTTCCTCCGTCTGCCCGTCCCCCATAGTAGTTTCATACAGTTCTTCCGAATACTCTTTTAACATATCCGAAACGACCCGAAGCTGCGTTACCATAGCCGCACGCCCCTCCTCGGTACGGCGGTGCATCATCTGTTTGGTCTGCTCCTTTAACGGCAGCATGGCATACTCCTCCGTAATCTTACCCGCACGAAGACAGCCACGGAAGCGGTATTCCACCTCCGCGTATTTCGGTACCTGTCCGCCGATTGTTTTTTCATACATGGCATATGCCGCCGCGCAGCTCTCCTCCATGCGTTCTTCCCAACATTCCATACAACGGATACAGCCCGCGCATACAACCTCGGGCAGAGTTACTACAAAACTCTGAAACCCTTTTGTTTCCTCCGATGCCACACTGTCAAAAACACCCGAAAGTACCTCAAACGACGCGGCTGCCTCCAGCAAACGCTTTTTTGTATGATTTCGAATATCCGCGCGTACCAGTTCTTCCCTTCCCGAACGCAGCAGTACCCATAACGCCTGCTCCCCCGCCCAGATAAACAGCAGTACAAAACCTGCCGTCAAAGTCGCAAGCCACATATATTTTATCGTGGAATTCTTCCACAAACATCCAATCAATCCAACACAAAACGCGGCTGCCCCGCTGACCAATCCCAAATACCGTAACCATCTTCCCGCCGTTCTCTTTTTCCACATCATGTCTTTCGCCAGCCTCCTGTCTTTCCTTTTTTAGAGATTCTAGCATAAAGTCCTGTTTACGTCTGTCGAAACCGGAAACTTCCCCTAAAACTGTGCGACAAAAAAGGACCCGAATTCCTTACACGGAACCGAATCCTAAAAATCTCGACTTATTTCCCATTTCTCATTCCAAAAGGCGCACTACGGCGCATCTTCCTCGCGAAGTATGATTTCATCCGGCTTAACCAGGCCCAGTTTTTCCCTCGCTAATTCCTCTATGTACTGCTTTGTCTGCCGATAGGCGCTTTCTTCTTCTAACAGCCTCTGGCGTTCTTCCTCTAACAGCAGCCGCTCCTCGTAAACCGCTTTCTGCCTCGCCAGCTCCTTTTCCTTGGCCGCCGCCTCGCTCTTACTGCGTCCAAGCACAACGCACAGCACAAGCACGACCAATAACAAAAGCCGCAGACCTGTCTTGCCAAACAGCACCGTCATAAGCAATGCTATCAGTCCTTTATTTTTGCTTTTCTGACGCAAGTATATCCTTCCTTCCGTGCTTTTCTCGTTTTCGAAACTTCTTTCTTATAAGTTTACTCTTTTCTTGTAAAAAATTCAATCCCTTTCGTAGAGGAAATGTCAAAAATAACAGCAATTTTAAGCAATATTTTACAAAAAACCGTCCTAATGTGCATACATAAATGCAGGCTCCCAAAAAAATACCGCCAAAAGCAAAAAAACGCAATGTCCCCGCATTGTAATAATAAATCAGTTGAAATCCGAAAATTCCTAACACAAACCAAAAAATAAAATCCTGTACGGAAATCGTAAATAATGTCTGGCGATGAAATCTCCGCCACACCCGGAGGAGATCATACACCATTGCCGCGGCTATGCCAAGCAAAACAGCCGCCAGAAAAAAACGCACTTCCCCCGCAATTTCATAATTCATAGGCAGTCCGTCTCCTAACCAAACAGGCGTTTCGCAAAGGATTCCTCACGCCGTTTCCCTTTTCCGCGTTCGGTATAAATCAGACTGTCGATTCGTCCTTCCAAATCCATTTCTCCTTTTTCCACCAGAAGCCTCGTCACATTCATTTCGTCGCCGCGCAGCATTAAAACTCCCTGCGCCGTATCCAGCATAACTTCTTTCGCGTCAAAGGAAATTACTTCTTTTACTCCGGTCAGGGCAAGCGACTTTCGCCCCGCAAGGGTCAGTTTATGCGCCCCCACTTCCTGTTTTTGTTCCATGCAAACGCCTCACATCACCGTCTCTTTACAACATATGTCTGTGAAACTCCGCTTATGACAATGCCTATAACTTGCGTTTACGCATTTTGTATGGCTTTTTATATTCCGTAGATTATGCGATATCTGCAGAACTTCTAAAGTGACCCAAAAATGCGTAACCCCTCGCTATAAATAACGGAACAGTTCCTTTGCCTCTTCCTTGCGCGTTGTCTCCTGAATATCCAGCACTTCTACGCGTATTGCCTTCCCTCCGAAACCGATTTCGATTATGTCTCCGACCTTCACATTGGCGGACGCTTTCGCCGGTTTGTCGTTAATCATGACGCGTCCCGCGTCACACGCCTCGTTTGCAACCGTTCTGCGCTTAATCAGACGGGAAACCTTTAAAAACTTATCCAATCTCATAAAATCTCTTCCTTTCCTCTCCGTGCAGGCTCGCGCTTCCCACGGCCCTCGTGACTCCGTCACTCGGTCGTGGGCGCGTTCGCACTTTGCCTTATCTTTCCGTGCAGGCCCGCGCTCCGCGCCTCCCACGGCCCTCGTGACTCCGTCACTCGGTCGTGGGCGCGTTCGCATGGTTTTGGCAGCCGGAAGCAAGCTTCCGCTGCCGAAATCCATGCTCACTTTGCCTGCACGGAAAAAGGACCGCCCAAAGGCGGTCCCAAAATTTCACTTGGCAATACTCCAATGCACTAAATTATGCGTTCACAGTATCCTTTAATGCCTTACCAGCCTTAAACTTCGGAGCCTTAGATGCCGGAATCTTAATTGCCTTCTTGGTCTGCGGGTTTCTTCCGGTTCTCTCCGGTCTTGCAGCTACTTCAAAGGTACCAAAGCCCACTAACTGAACTTTCTCGCCCTTCTTTAACTCGTTGGTTACTACGCTTACGAAAGCTGCTAATGCCTTCTCGGAATCCTTCTTGGACAATCCTGCGTTCTCCGCCATTGCTGCTACTAACTCTGCCTTGTTCATGTAAATTTCCTCCTCGAAAAGTATTAGATATATCCGGCCGTCCAAATAACGCCACTCTGTTCTGACACATCGGTTTTCCCGGACAAACAAACGGTGCCTTATGGTACTTCGTGTACATCGGTCAGCACCTACACTTCTATTTATAAACTGATTTCCCGATTTTGTCAAGGGTTCTTCGCCATTTCCTATGAAATATATTGAAAAAAGTCCCACTTTTAGGGCTTTTTTCCTGTTCTCACAGGGTAAAACAGGAAAATCCCCTGCGTTCTTCCCTCATTTACGGGCATTATGACCGCTCTGTACTGCTTTCCGAAACAGGAAATACGACCTATTGCACAAGATTACAAACGTCTCTACTCCTCCGCCTCCGTGGAGCCCTCTCCCTCATACACATAATCCAGCACGGCAATCTCCTTGATGCGTTCGAGGCGGTCTTGGTCGATATCTTCTAAAGAATGCAGCTCATTCCCAAGAAATTCCTCAAATTCCCAGTACGGACTATACGGATCCTCATTATGATTATACGCAAAAAAAACGCGTGCAAACTCATTCAGCTGGTGTGTGTAAAGGTTGATCTCAAAGACTATCTTGTCATTGATAATAACATAAATATATGGATTCAACTTCTTTACCATCGAAAAATCCGAAACAATTATTTTCAGTTTAAAATCTTCCCAATACAATCTCTTAAACTTTTCATCTGTTTTTAAATCTTGATAAATCCTTGCTGTCTGACGCTTTAATTCCTCCAATGCCGTTTCTTTCTCCTCCGGCGCAAACTCCGGTTTTGTCACCGCCGGAACTAAAATCGTATCTTTTCCAAGATACTGTATGTCAGACATCTGAGAAGAAAGCGCGAAGGGCGATTCACTGAAATAAAACTCACCTGTCCATTTTGTCCAATCTAACGGAGCGGAACCTGTGACAGGGGTACATGTATACCATTTCATACCGTCCGCAGTCAGACAACGAAAGCCTATTTTATTTGATATATCCTTTAAGCCTTCCTTTTTAGGCTCACGGTATACCTCATAAGTACATTCATAGGCAGTCTGCGGCATTTCGGACGGATTGCACCACGCCTTAAAATTCAGATATTCTAAAAATGCCTCTTTGACTTTCTCATATTCATATCCCGGAGGCATACTTGCCGCCAGCGAAACCGCTGCACTCGTTTCCGGTTCGGCACTTGGTTCCGGCGTAACGCTTATCTCTGCCTTAGACGTCGGCCCATTTACATTCCCTCCCGGGGAAGCGCAGGACAATGCCGTTGCTGCCGGCACCATTACCGCCAGTACCGCGAAAATAAGTTTCCTGCTGAGTTTTTTTGTTTTTTCTTTTGGTTCATTTCTCATGGTTATTACTCCTTCCTAAATTATATGTATACAAAATATTACTGCTGCTTTCTTTTATATTACTACCGCCTTCCTTCCGATTTCAATATCTTTTAGGCCCCTAACACAAAATTAATAACTCGTTAACAATTCGTTAATAACCCGTCTGCAACGGTTTTTGTGTACGCACCCGAGCGGAATGTGCAGCATTTAGTTCCTTTCCGCGGCTGTGTCCTGCCCGAAAAAAAGTCCCTGTAATCCGCCTATGAAAAACGGATACAAGGACCTTTTTCCTTTTTACTGCTCCATCTGTCTTCCCAAAAACGCCGCAGCCGTTCCGGCAATTTTGAGTTCCATATTACTCAACCGCTCTTTCTTATCCTTAGAAAGAATCATAACGGCTCCTATGACATCACCCTCGCTGATAATCGGCGCAATGACCTGCTGTTCAAACTCATCTTCTTCTAAACTAATCGGGATATACCCCTTTTCGCCTTTCGTCGCAACAATGCTTTCCCGGTCGCTCATCAGGTTTTCCAGTTCACGGCTGATGGACTTTGCCAGCAAATCTTTTTTCGAAGTGCCTGCCATTGCAATGAACTGGTCTCTGTCCGAGATTACCGCAATATGCCCTGTCGTTTGTGCCATAGACTCCGCGAACTGCTTCGCAAAAACTCCAAGCTCGCCGATAGGAGAATACTTCTTCAAAATAATCTCACCCTCACGGTCGGTAAAAATCTCCAAAGGGTCTCCTTCTCTGATTCTTAAAGTTCTTCTGATTTCCTTCGGCACTACCACTCTGCCAAGGTCGTCTATCCGCCTTACAATTCCTGTTGCTTTCATCTAAAAATACCTCCGTTGACTAAACAGCTTTTTCACAATTTGTATCTTACTTTTTACAATACTATTGTGTGTCAATCGAAGAAAAATATTCTACTGTTTATTACCTTAAAATTCCTTTTCTAACAAACCTTTCCGATACTTTCGGCAAAAGCCGGGACAGGTAGGTAAGTAACAGTTCTTTCGGTCTCATTCATTTATCCGCCGCCTGTCATTTTTCCGTCTCTTCCGGCTTTGCCTTAGAAAGCATTACGTTTACGATAATACCGAGAATCAAAGCACACGCAACCGAGGTAAGGGTTACCTTGCCGAACGTCACGGAAAGTCCGCCGATTCCGGCAATGAGAATCGTGGATACGACAAACAAATTTTTATCCTCGCCGAGATTTACCTTCTGTAACATTTTTAAACCGCTGACCGCGATAAATCCGTACAGTGCCATACAAACACCGCCCATCACACAAGACGGAATGGAATTTACAAATGCCACAAACGGGCTGAGGAACGAAATTAAAATTGCACCGACCGCCGCCGCAATAATTGTAATCACCGAAGCGTTCCTTGTAATTGCCACACAGCCCACCGACTCACCGTAAGTCGTGTTCGGGCAGCCGCCGAAAATCGCGCCCGCCATGGAACCGACGCCGTCGCCGAGAAGCGTCCGGCTCAATCCCGGCTCTTTTAACAGGTCACGTTCAATAATCGAAGAAATATTTTTATGGTCCGCAATATGCTCCGCAAATACAACAAATGCCACCGGGATATACGCTACCGCAATCGTTCCGATATAGGAACCCGTTATTTCCGAAAATCCGCCAAGTGCCGTCACAAACGTAAACTCCGGTACGGAAAAGAAGGTAGCAGCCGTAACCGCAAACCCGCCTCCTTCTTTTGTCACAAGAGCAACAAGCGGGTCAAAACTCATTACCTTCAATGCGTCAATGTCCGCCGCATTTCCGATTCCGGTAAGCACCGCCGCAACGGCATAACCTGCCAGAATGCCCATAATAAACGGAATCAGTTTTAATGTTTTCTTTCCGTATGTAGAGCAAAGAATCGTAACAAACAGCGTTACCAGACCGCAGAAAATCGCCGTAAGCGGGGAAGCAAGCTGCGTTTTCACTATCACACCGTCTACCAGTTCTTCTTTAAATATTTCACCGGAAGTCAAATCGCCGATTGCATTACCCGCAAGAGAAAGTCCGATAATCGCAACCGTCGGCCCGATAACTACCGCAGGCATCAGCTTATCAACCCAATTTACACCGATTACTTTTACAACCGCCGCAATCGCTACATAAACAAGTCCCGCAAAAACGGCGCCGAGAATCAGTCCGAGATATCCCACCTCCATCGACACGCCGCCGGCAAATGCTGCCGCCATAGAGCCGAGAAACGCAAACGAAGAACCAAGAAATACCGGACTCTTTTTTTTGGTAAACGCAATATACACCAAAGTACCGACACCTGCGCCGAACAATGCCGCCTCCGACTTCATTCCGTGTCCGACAATCATCGGAACGACAAGGGTTGCGGCCATAATGGCCAAAAGCTGCTGAACTGCGAAAACGATAAGCTTTCCAAAGCCCATCCGGTCTTCCACATCATAAATAAGTTTCATCTTTCTTCCTCCTGAGCGTATTTTATCGGGTTTGCCGTAAGCCCAGTTCATTATAGCAGAACAAAGGGGGGCTTGGCAACCCCCCTAATACCTTTGACTTACTTCCTGTTCGATTTCTTACAGTGTGATATTCCCGCTCTTTAAGCCGTTAAACGTACTCGGACGTCTTAACAGTTCCCGGCGGATTTTTACTTGCTGCAGCTGCCGGTATACGGAGCAAACTCAAGACGGACAAAATATCCTCTGTCATGGTTACATACCGGACACTTCTCCGGCACTTCTTCGCCTTCGTATACATGACCGCAGTTCAGGCAGACCCAGCCGGTCTTTACGTCGGAAATAAACAATTTGTTTTCTTCCAAAAGCTGTGCCAGCATTCCGAAACGGTCACCGTGCTGCTTCTCAATCTCTCCAATCAGCTGAAAAGATGCCGCTATCTCAGGAAATCCCTCCTCTCTCGCTTTTTCGGCAAACGCCTTGTACACGTCATCATGCTCCTCGTACTCATTGTGCTGCGCCATCCGTAAAAGTTCAGAAACACTGTTACTGATATCTACCGGATAACCGCCGTCAACGTGAATGGTTTCCCCTGACAGTTCCGAAAGGTGTTTATAGAAAACCTTCGCATGAGCTCTCTCCTGATCCGCAGTGTAGGTAAAAACCGCCTCAATCACGGGAAGCTTCTGCTTCTTTGCCTGCTCTGCAGCAAACGTATAACGGTTCCTTGCCTGACTTTCTCCCGCAAACGCGCGCATTAAATTGTCTTTGGTTTCACTTGTCTTAAAATCTACTGCCATATTCTGCCTCCGTTTTTTATATTTGCACCGGACAAGGCTGCCGTACTGCCACGGACTCTTTCGTATGTCGTCAGAGACACCTTTTTCCGTATTGCACAATGTTAAATACAGTATGCGTAAAGAGAAGGAAAACTATTCCTCTCTTTCCTGATATTTTAAGTTTTATTCGGTTACCCTTCTGCTTCCTCATCCATCAGAGCGGTCAGTCCCGCAATATCTTCAACCGGCAGAGAAAACACGACGGCTTTCGCGTCCGTATGCGGCCCCGCTTTCTCCATAATGGCGCGCATAATATCGCCCTTATCCGACTTTCTTGTGGCAATATAAATCATTTCTTTCTCCGGGGTAATCGAAACGCCGAAAAACTTCGCTTCCGACTCTCTTCCGGTTCCCTTCGCGTGGACTACCGTACCGCCTCTGGCCCCGGCTTCCCTGGCGGCATCCATAACCATATCCGAACAACCTTTTTCCGCGATAACCGTAATTAAAGAATAGACTGCCTCTTTCATTTTTATTTCCTCCGATGCTGTGGTTTCCTGTCCCTCGGTTAAATATTTCATACTTGAAGTTCCTGCAATACTCTCTACCGGTATCGACATCGCGATTCCGGTTCCCGGAAGGTTAATCCCCATGCGGCTCACAAGCCCGGCAAACAGGGACTCCACATTTCCGGCAGCGACAACGGTCTGAAGTACTACCTTTTCGTTATTTTCGACGCCGAGATAGTCCAATATGCTTTTGCTCGCGGTTCCGTTACCGAGCATGGCCGTCATATTAGTGACGTTGTTCTGCTGGAAAAACTTAACGTATTCTTTTTCGTAACTGCGATTCAATATCACCAGTACCATATTATAGCTGCTCATCGTTTCCCTCCATTTCAAAGATTTCATTATCAATGACAATCTTTTCCTCAACAACGTCGGCCTGATGCCTGCGGATCTTTAACTTATATACCAGACCGAGAATCTGGATTGTAATAAGCGGCGTCATGGCAACCATCGCCACTACGCCAAACGCGTTGGAAACAACGTCGCCGCCGGAAGCCGTACACACACCGATGGACATCGGAAGTAAAAACGTCGCGGTCATCGGTCCCGACGCGACTCCGCCCGAGTCAAACGCGATTGCCGTAAAAATCGGCGGCACAAAAAAGGAAAGCACAATCGCAATCAGATACCCCGGAATCAGAAAATACATAATCGGAATACCCGTAACAATACGCAGCATGGAAAGGCCTATGGAAAACGCCACTCCGACGGAAAGACTGCGGCTTAACGCCTTTGGCTGAATGGAGCCGGAAGTCATCTCATATACCTGTTTATTCAAAACGTGTACCGCAGGTTCCGCCTCTACGATAAAATAGCCGATTATCATACCAATCGGAATGACAATCCAGTTATACTCTAAGGAGCCTAACTGCCTGCCGATATAGTTTCCCACAGTCATAAAGCCGACATTCGCGCCGCAGAGAAATAATACCAGACCGATAAAAGTATAGGCAAAACCGACGCTGATACGATAAATATTTTCTTTTTTCAGCTTCAGATTAAAAATCTGGAACAAACCAAAAAACACAATAATCGGAAGAAGCGCTTCCGTAACCTCTATTATATATTCCGGAATCTCGGAAAAAAACAGCCGCCACAAATCCTTTGATGTTTCTACCGACGGGATTTCCATCGGTGTGTAGGTTCCGCTCCCGGCATTAAACAGCATACCAAGCAGCATAACGGCAAGAATCGGTCCGACCGAACAAAGCGCTACCAATCCGAAACTGTCGTTTTCCGCGTTACTGTCGCTTCGAATGGAAGCAATGCCGACACCCAGCGCCATAATAAACGGAACGGTCATCGGTCCCGTGGTTACACCGCCGGAATCAAATGCCACCGCCAGAAACTCCTTCGGAATAAACTGTGCAAGCACAAACACCGCCGCATAAAAGAAAATCAGCAAATAAGAAAGCTTCCACTTAAAAAGAATTCGGAGTATGGCAATAATCAGGAACAAACCGACGCCGCCCGCAACCGAGAGGACAATTACCGCATTCGGAATATTCGGAACCTGTTCCGCGAGTACCTGTAAATCCGGCTCGGAAATCGTAACCATTGCACCTACCAAAAAACACATTAAAACAATAAACCAGAGCTTTCTGGACTTTGTCACCGCCGAACCGACATGCCCTCCTGCCGGAGTCATGGAAAGGTCCGCTCCGAGGGTGAACATACCCATGCCGATAATCAACATTACAACTCCGAACACAAAAGTCATAAGCAACTCAGTCGGAACCGGAATAACGGTAAAACACAGAACAAAAACAATTACCGTAATCGGCACCACAGACGCGATAGATTCCTTAACTTTTAAATGAAGAATCGTTCTGTTGTTTTTAAACACTCTAATACCTCCGTCTCTCTTTTCCCAATTTATTTTAACATACCTGCCACGGAAAATACAACATGCTTCTTGAGTTTTCGCATTTTTTCAGTTGCTTTAAAAAGTTCCGTAGATTGCACGATATCTTATACGCAAAATAAGATATCGTGCAATCTGCGGAATATAAAAACGTATACCAAAAACCGCACCGACAAATATGATTCACCGGTGCGGTTTTTAAGTCAGTTTAAAATAACAATACCGATATTCAGATAGGCCGCAAATACAAGCCAAAGAAAATAGGGTATGTTAAGGTATGCGGCAGGCGGCTCTATTTTATAGAAAGAATAAATCATGAGCGCCACCAAAAAAAGCAATGTTAAGATAATAATAACCGAAAGCCCGAAAAGCTCAAAACGGAAAAACACAATGCTCCATAGAAAGTTGAGAAAGAGCTGTGCGGCGTATATCCGCAGTGCCTTTTGCTTTTCGGCCTCCGGACTTTTACTCTGCTCTATCAGGTAAGCGGAAATTCCCATGAGCGCGTATAAAATCACCCAGACAATCGGGAACACAATTCCGGGCGGAGAAAACGGCGGACGGCTCAGCTCTTTGTAAAATCCCCATGAGTTTCCGGACAGAACCGCCGACAAAACTCCTACCAGTTCCGCGATTCCGATAGAAATCAAAAGGTCACTCCATTTGATTGGTTTCATGGCTTCTCCTAAAACAGCTGTTTAATAACAGCTTATGCAAAGCCGGGACAGCACAGACCTTATGCGGATAATTTAACCGTTTTTTCCTTTCCACTCACTAAACAGCGTGGAGCCGAGAATCAGAACCGCGCCAAGGATTCCGAACAGTCCGGTTTCTTCCCGTAAAAATACAACGGAAAGCACTACGGCAAACGCCGGGTCAATATAACTGTATACCGCGATAGTCTGTCCGCTTAACTTCTGCATGCTTCCGAAATACATCCAATACGAAGCGCCCGTATGTATAATTCCCACTACCAAAAGCAGCAGCGTCTGAACCGGGGTGAGTTCCGAAAACTCTTTTATCCCGCCGGTTGCAAACGAATACGGAAGCACTACGGCCGCCGCGATTGCAAGCTGTAAAATGGTACTGTCATAAGAGGAAATTTCCCTGAAAAACTTGTTTGTAAGCATTACCGTGGCATAAAACGCCGCCGCGCCGAGACCGAACGCGATTCCTTTGGCATTAATGCCCGCGGACGCGCCTCCCTGAAAAATGCCGGATACAAACAACATTCCTACCAGTGCCGTCAGCACGCAGACAACTTTTTTTGCCGTCAGTCTCTCTTTTAACACCAGAGGCGAAAACACAATGACAAGCACCGGCGCCATATAATAGCACAGGGTTGCCACCGCTACGGTCGTGTAGCGGTACGCCTCAAACAATAAAATCCAGTTCACGCCAATCGCCGCGCCCGAAATCAAAAGCGGCAGAAGATTTCTCTTCACCGCCGCCTTATCCACGCGCTTTCCGGAAAGAAGCACCACCAAAAGTAAAAATATCGTTCCGATAATTCCTCTTGTGAATGCCATCCACGAAGACGAAAGGGGAATATACCGCCGGAACACGCCAATGGAACCAAACACCAGCATTGCCAGCGAAAGCCTTAATTTTGCGCCTCGTTCTTCTTTCATTTCTGCACCGTTCTCTTTATTATCTTTTTTCTTACAGACCTTCCTGCGCGTTCTGTAAAAACGCCTTTAACTTTTCGCTCTGCGGATTTGTAAAAATCTGCTCCGGCTCACCGTATTCCTCGATAACGCCGTCCGCCATATAAATCACTTTATCCGCTACCCTTCTCGCAAACTCCATCTCATGGGTAACGACTATCATGGTACGCTCCGAAGACTTTAATCCGCGGATTACGCGAAGTACCTCTCCGGTAAGCGCCGGGTCCAACGCACTGGTCGGCTCGTCAAAGCAGAGAATATCCGGATTAAGCGCCAACGCCCTCGCAATCGCCACGCGCTGCTGCTGACCGCCGGAAAGCTCGCACGGGTACGCCTGCTTCTTTTCCAAAAGCCCTACCTGCGACAAAAGCTGCTCCGCATACGCGGTCACTTCCGCAAGGGCTTCCTTTTTCTCCTGTTTGGACGCCTTGCGTGCCTTTCCTTCTTCTTTTACCTGAAGCTCTGCGGCAAGGGTTATATTCCGCAATACGTTGTACTGAGGAAACAAGTTGAAGGACTGAAACACCAGCCCGAAATGCAGCCTTTTTTCACGGATTTCCTTTTCGCTTAGCTTCCGTGTATCTTCCGCGTCAAAAATACACTCGCCGTTTACAAAAATCTGCCCCGCATCCGGCGTCAGCAAAAAATTCAGGCAACGCAGCAGCGTGGTCTTTCCGCTTCCCGAAGAACCGATGATTGCCAGTACCTCGCCTTTTTCCATGGAAAAGTCAATTCCTTTTAAAACCTCTTCGCCGTCAAAGTTTTTTCGAATCTGTTTAACTTCCAATACCGCCATTTTGCTATCCTTTATAATAATCCAGTTTCTTTTCAATCCGGTCAAACAGTATGGTTAATAAGCCGGAAACCAACAGGTAAAACGCGCCGATATAGAACGTCGGCCAGATAATTCCTTTTACGGAAACAATATCCTGTGCCGCCATGACAAGTTCGGTAACGGAAATAACACGCGCAAGGGACGTATCCTTTACCAATGTGATGATTTCGTTTCCCATCGGCGGTACAATCCGCTTAATTACCTGAAACAGCACCACTTTAAAGAAAATCTGACCCTTTGTCATACCGAGAACCTGTCCCGCCTCGTACTGGCCTGCCGGAATGCTTTCAATACCGCCGCGGTAAATCTCCGAAAAGTACGCCGCGTAATTGATAATAAAGGCAAGCAGCACCGCCATCTCCCGCGGCAGCGCCGTTGCCCCGAAAATCAATCCCGGACCGTAAAATACAAGAATAATCTGTAACATAAGCGGAGTTCCGCGGATAATCCAGATAAATGTTCTGGTCAGCCAGCGGAGCGGCTTGACTTTAGACATAGAGCCAAACGTGATAATCAATCCGAGCGGGATTGCGCCAAGCAGCGTCAGCGCGAAAATCATCATCGTTGTTTTAAAGCCGCTCAAAAGCTGCATTGTAACGTCAATAAATGACATAGCTTACCTTCCCCTTTGCGGATGTGCCTTACTTAAACGCCAGGTTTTCGGACATATCGTACTTTTCGGCAAGCCCTGCCAGCGTACCGTCTTCTACCAGGTCGGCAATAATCTTATTTACTTCCGCCAGTAACTCGGTATCCTCCAAACGGAAACCAACCGCGTACTCTTCCGGCGTAAGCTGTATCTCCTCAACAATCATTAAATCACTGTAATCGGTATCATCTCTGATTACGGCCTTTGCCATAATATAGTCCAATACCGCAACATCGGAAGTACCTGCCTTAATTTCAAGAAGGGCATCCTTCTGCGCATTTGCCGCTATGTAATCATTCTGGGAAAGGAACTCATCCGCTTTAATCGCGGTCTCGCCTGCGGAACCGCTCTCCGCAATCATCTTCGCACCCTTCATGCTCTCGGCCGTGGTGTACTTTTCCGCATCCGTCTTGCGGATGATTGCCACCTGACGGTTGCTGACATACGCGGTAGAGAATGCCATATTCTCTTTGCGGTCTTCCGAGACGGTAAGACCGTTCCAGATGCAGTCGATTGCCTTGGACTTTAACTCAACTTCCTTCTGCTTCCAGTCGATAACCTGAAAATCAGGCTCTACGCCGAGCTTCTCGCAGACAGCCGTCGCAAACTCGGTTTCAAAACCGGTCAGATTGCCGTTCTCATCGTAGTAGTTCATCGGCTCATACAAGGTATAACCTATAGTCATTTTGCCCTTATCCTTAATATAGGCAAGGTCAGTCTCCTTGCTGCCGCAGCCCGCGAACACGGACAGGCAGAAAACAGCCGTTAATAAAATTGCAATTTTTCTTTTCATAATCTCTCTCCTTTTTTAAAGTAAAGCGCTAATAATCAAAAGCCTTTCAACATTTTCTCATACTAGCACGAAAGCACCTGTTTGTCAAGTCCGGGCTGCGGACTAATATGCTTTTCCCCAATAAACAAGGGACTTCGCAGGCTTTCCGCAGCAGACACAGGTCTTTGCGACTTCTTCCTGTTTAAACGGCATACAGCGGGAGGTAACGCCCGCCTTTTCTTTTAATGCGTCCTCACATGCGGAATCGCCGCACCACATCGCTTTGATAAAACCGGATTTGTTTTGGGCGAGATTCATCATCTCCTCCATGCTGACCGCGGTATACGTGTGTTCGTCACGATGCTCTTGCGCACGCACCAGCATATCCTTCTGCATCGTGCAGAGAATCTCATGCAGCTTAACCTCCAAGCCGTCCAAAGACAGCGTCAGCTTCTCTCCGGTGTCGCGCCTTACAATTACCGCCTGATTTGCCTCGATATCCTTCGGACCGATTTCAACGCGAAGCGGTACGCCGCGCATCTCATGTTCCGCAAACTTCCAGCCCGGAGACCTGTCGGAGTCGTCTACCTTTACGCGGACCTTACTAAATGTCTTGGCAATCTCATACGCCTTATCCAGCACGCCTTCCTTGTCCTGACGCACCGGAACAATAACAGCCTGTACCGGAGCGATTTCCGGCGGAAGCACCAGACCGCGGTTGTCGCCGTGTACCATGATAACCGCGCCGATCAGACGGGTAGTCATACCCCATGATGTCTGGTGGACATACTGCAGCTTATTTTCCTTGTCCGTATACTGAATACCGAACGCCTTCGCAAAACCGTCGCCGAAATTATGGCTCGTACCGGACTGTAATGCCTTTCCGTCGTGCATCAATGCCTCGATGGTGTAGGTCGCCTCGGCTCCCGCAAACTTCTCTTTGTCGGTTTTTCTGCCGCGCACCATCGGAATCGCAAGAACTTCTTCACAGAAATCCGCATACAGATTCAGCATCTGTATGGTCCTCTCCTCCGCTTCTTCGGCGGTCGCATGGGCGGTATGCCCCTCCTGCCATAAAAACTCCATAGAACGAAGGAACGGTCTGGTCGTCTTTTCCCAACGCACAACCGAACACCACTGGTTATATACCTTCGGCAGGTCGCGGTAAGAACCGATAATCCTTGCATAAAAATCACAGAACAGCGTCTCGGATGTCGGGCGTACACACATGCGCTCCTGTAACTGCTCGCCGCCGCCGTGCGTTACCCATGCCACTTCCGGCGCAAACCCCTCAACATGATCCTTTTCTTTATTAAGCAGACTTTCCGGAATAAACATCGGCATATAAACATTCTCCACGCCGGTTTCTTTAAAGCGGCGGTCCAGCTCCTTCTGAATCAGCTCCCAGATGGCATACCCCGCCGGGCGGATAATCATACACCCCTTAATACCGGAATACTCTACCAGCTCCGCTTTTTTTACGATGTCCGTATACCACTGCGCGAAATCGTCTTCCATCGAAGTAATCGCTTCTACCATTTTCTTGTCGTTTGCCATATAAAACCTCCTTTTTATGATACAGAAAGGTCCCTTCTACGGGAACCCCGTAGAAGGGACCAAATAATCATTCGGCGGTACCACCCTTCTTAGCCGGTCGTTGTTGTTCCGGCTCTCTCACACGGCATTCACCGCGTTCCCCCGATATCGCAGGGCTACGCCGCGCTCCTCGCGCGGGACTCTGAGGCCGGTTCCATCCGCTCATCCGGGAGGCTTTCAGCATACGGCAGAACCGCATCCTCCTTCTCTGTACAGACCGCTTTGATGTACTATTCCTCTTCTTCGCCACGTTCTTCCGGCAAAGCCGGAAATCTATGTGTATCATAACCGAAAAAAAACGATTTGTCAATCAAAATTTCACTCGGGTTTCCGCGCTATTCCTTCCCCGCCGCCCCGGCATACCCGTGGTCCACGGTAATCACACAATAGTAATTCGGATACGTTTCCTTTACCAGTTCCTCGACGGCCTCCTTAATCTGCGCGTCACTCTGCGCAATCCCCCACGGCACAAGACAATCAAAAATAAGATTGGTATGCGTGGTTCCCTGCACAAGACGGAAATCATGTATCGTCAGTTCCGGTTCCACCTTCTTTATTTCCGTGGAAAGCCACTTCCGTAAATCTCTTACCGCCTCGTCCTTTGTGATAATCGGATCCATATGTACCACAAGATGAAGGTTCATCTCGGCATATAAATCACGCTCTATATTATCGATAACATCATGGCTTTTTATCACATCTTCTTCCGCCGCCACTTCCACATGAACGCTCGCGAACTGCCGCCCCGGACCGTAATCATGTATCATTAAATCGTGCGTGCCGAGTACGCCCGGATACCCCATGATTTTCTGTCTTATTTCTTCCACCGTCCCGGCATCCGGCGCCTTTCCGAGCAGCGGGTCCAGCGTTTCTCTGATTAGTCCCAGACCGCTGCGGAGAATAAATACCGCTACCAAAACCCCTATATAACCGTCCAGCTCCACCTTCGTCACATAAGACACTATCGCCGCAAGCAGCACCGCGCCGGTTGACAGCACGTCATTCCGGCTGTCCGCCGCCGTCGCCAGCAACGTCTGGGAAGAAATCCTTTTTCCGATATTCCGGTAAAAAAACGCCATCCAAATCTTTACGACAATCGCGGCTGCCAAAGCGACTGCCAGAACAAAACCAAACTCCACCGGCTTCGGATGCAGAATTTTAGAAATACTGCCCCGCAGAAGCTCTACGCCGATTACCAGAATCATCACCGTTACCGTAAGACCCGCCAGATACTCATACCGCGCATGGCCGTACGGATGCTCTTTATCCGCGGGACGGCTTGCCATCTTAAACCCAAGCAGATTGACAACACCCGAAGAAGCATCGGAAAGATTATTGACCGCGTCCGCGGTAACCGCCACGGACGCGGCTAATGTACCAAGTAAAAATTTCACGCCAAACAATACGACATTGCAAAAAATCCCCACCAGTCCGGAAAGCTTTCCGTAGGCGGCGCGTACTTCCGGGTTCTGTACGTCTTCATAGTTTTTTACAAATCGTTTGATAAGAAACTTTGTCATTCCGTTTTTCCTTTCCTGCCGCAGAATCTTTTATTCCGCTTATTCGGCTCCCTTCCCGAACCGCTTTACAGAATATCTTACAATATCGACCGGATGATTACCAGTCCGAACGGTCCCAGCACAACGCCCAAAATTCCAAACAATTCCACCCCGATATAAACCGCCATCAGCGTATAAAGCGGCGGAATCCCTATCCGGCTGCCTAACAGCTTCGGTTCCAGCCCCTCTCTCACAAACACGCAGCAAAGATACATAAGAATAAGCACCGCCATCTGTATATAGTCTCCTTTTACAAGACAGACAAGCGTCCACGGAACCAAAACAATCCCCGAACCGATTACCGGCAGCGCGTCCAGCATCGCAACGCCGATTCCGAGCAAAAACGCGTACTCCCTTTTTACAAAAAGAAAACCGACGCTGCAAATAAGCGCCACAAGAGAAATCAAAATGCACTGAGTCTTTAAATAGGCGGCTCCGGCGGCGGAAAGCCGTCCGAGCACCTGCCGGGCTTCCTTGTAAAACCCGCTGTTTCGATAACCTTTGGCGTATTTTTCCCTGTCGGTCAAAAGCAGGACTGCCGCGACAAACGCAATCACAACGCCCGCGGCGCCGCACACTAAGGCGCGCAGCACGACAATCGACTGTTTTGACATCTCCGGCAGCATTTTTTCATTCATATTTTTGCCGATTTGGGAAATCCCTGCCTGAAACAGCCCGTCCATGGTTCCCTGCTTTAAAGAAAACCAGCCGTCGGCGCACCGACAGAACTTTTCCGCCGCACTGAAAAACGACGCCCGGTACCCCGCATAGTTTTCCGTAAACAAAACAATCTGTTTCACCAGAAGTTTTCCGAGAAACCACACACCGGAGCCAAGCGCAGCAAGCAAAAAAAGCAGCAGTACCGCCCCTCCGACTCCTACCGGAATCCGGACTTTCCGCTTTAAAAACAAAGCGGCGGGGCGCACTATGCCTGCCAGCAGATACGCCGCAACAAAGGGCGCGAACAACGGCAGGGCGTAGCGGAACGTCAGATAAACTCCCGCCGTAACCCCGATGATTTTATACAACCGTACATACCGTTCCTGCAAAAATCCCGACTTTTCCATACCGCCACGCTCCTGTCCATACTGTTGATTTCTTTATAACAGTATGTCCCGCCGCGTTTTCCGGTATGATATCACATTATTGACAATCGTTCCAAGTTATTACAATTCAATTACCGAAAACTCCACGCCGCAAATCGTCTGAATGCTTTCTTTCCCTTGCGCGCGCTCCTTCGCGAAATCCTCCGCCGGACGGTTTTTGTCCAGAATCAGCTTCGTTCCGACCTTTTCCCCTTTTGCCTTCTTTTCCTCACAGGCAGCCGCTTCCTTTACAAGAATTTCCGCTAAAACTTCCGGGGAACATTCGCTGGAATCCAGCACAAGGTTATAATTTGCGTAATTAAAATACTCTATCCCGTAAAGTTCTTTATAACGGCGGTCTTCGGTCGCCGCGCGTTCTTTTAGGCTCTCCTTACATTCCTCCAACGAAGAGTACGCCTCTACCGCGCCGCGGCTTGCGTCCGCCATTACACGCGCCGCCGCCACCGAAAGGCTGACCGAGAGAAACACTTTAAACGAATCTTCCACAAAATTCCACGCAAGGCGGGAGTCGAACAAAAGCTTCTTCTCTTTCTGCTCTTTGGAAATCCGCGCCGTGGTATCGTCAATCATATGGTCATATTTAGGGTCTTTCTCCATCATTTTATTCATTTCCAAAACGCTGACGCCGTGTTCTTGTGCAATCTGGCGTATCACTTTGCCGGTAGAATAAATCTCATAGCCGTAATCGGCTTCCAAAACCTTCCCCAATGTGGATTTCCCGCTCCCCAAGTTGCCGGTTAATGTAATGTGCATCGTCCGCTCCGCCTTTCTTTGTCACTGCTTTTTTCTGTTTTTCTTCATTTTACTTCTTTTTCCCAAAAACCGCAAGAGGCAGAACGCCATTCAGGGAATATGGCTTCTGCCTCCGCTTGTTTTCTTTTTTCGCTTATATATAAATTACAACTTCCTGTCCTGCCCTATTAATAATAATCTACGTCCGAGCCATTCAGCACAACGACCTCCCCATCGTTGAACGTAACCGTAGCCGTTACAACCAGCTCATACATGTATCCCTCCGACGGCACCGCTATGTCTTTCTTTGCGAGAAACGGAACCTCCGTCCCGGTGCAATCCGCAAACATCGCAACCATGTAAAGCTCTCCGGCATAAGTATTCATGTTGCATTTCCAGTTTACCGTAACGGAAACAACGCTCGACAGTTCCCGGGATTCAACCCATGCTCTGCAATACGCTATGCCGTCCTCAACATATATGGTCGGAGACAGAGTGGCATGGTGCGAATACTGCGGCGACTCCACCCCCGGCGCCGCGGCATACGCAGAAACGCCGTTTCCCCAAACGGTAAACGCGGCTGCGGCGAAAAGCAGCGCCATCTTTTTTAACAGCTTCTTCAAAAAACCACCATCTTTCCTAAATAGTGACGGATTTTTCCTGTCCCTGTACAGAGCAAACTATACCGTCCTATTAATAGAACGAAATTTAAGGGCAAATCCTCTCACTTTTTTGGAAAAAATTTTATTTTTTTTTATTTTTCGTCATTTTTCACGCGGAGCGAGCGGTAAATATCAAAGATATCCAGCCCATGCTCCTGCTCTGTATACAGCGACAGCATAAACTCACAGTTGTTCTGTGTCCACAGCAGAAATTCAGGCTCTTCTTCCCCAAGGGGGCCTGCCACAATCAGCTCGACCGAGCCGTCCATTATCATATGGAACTCCGTGTGCTCATTATCCATATTGATTGTGCGGGAGCGTACTATTTTGTTCGAGAGCGTTCCCTTACGGCGGTGTACCGAAAGCGACAGGACACAGCCGTCCCCATCCCTATACTCATAGACACATCTGCCGGGAGTCAAATCCTCCATCCACAGCTCAAACCCGTCCGGAATATAACCGAGCTCAAACTCCTCCGGCTCTCGGATTTCCATTGACGCAAGCTCTTCCTTGGTCGCCGGGTTAAACGAAATGCATACATGGTCGCTGAACCACGCAATTATAAAGCTGCCGGACGAAGCGGGCACCGTCTTCGGCATCTGTAACGGGAGCTCCTTTATCCCCGTTATAAAGAAGATAAGCAGGACCGCCGCCGCTTTGGCGACGCTCTTTAAAAGGACTGCCTTTCTCTCATAATACTTCCGACGCCGTTCCATAGCGGCGCTGACACTGCCCAGCGCCCTATTTTTGCGGAAAAACTCCTTGGAAACCGGGAAAAGCTCTCCTTCCTCCGGTTCCGCCTGCGCCAGCATATTGTCGCGGTACCGTAAAAGCGCCTCTTTTAACGCTGCTTCAAATCCTGCCTGCCATTGTCTAATCTGTCTGGTCTGTTTACTCATTTTTCTCCCTCCCTTTATTCGCTGTCCCTATACTCCTTTGGAAGATGTTCTTCCATTGCTTTTATAATACGGTTTTTCAGAAGCTTTTTCCCACGGCTTAGGCGTACCTCCGCCATATGAACGCTGATTCCCAAAAACTCCGCAATATCTTTTACTTTCCATCCGTCGGCAATATGTAACAGCAGCACGGAGCGGTAATTCTCCGGCAGCTCGTCCAGAAAGGAAAGAATTTTCTCTACTCCTTCCTTTTGGATATATTCCACTTCAGGGTCACTCAAATCCTCCAGAAGTCTCTCTTCTCCAAAAGAGGTTTCGCTCCGTTTCCCTTTCTTTCGGACAATGTCGATTGCCTTATTTCTTGTCATAATAATCAAAAGAGAATGCTCTTTCTTACAAGGCTTTTCCGGAAACTTGTCCAGTACTTCTATTACTTTAAAAAATACTTCCTGTACAACCTCTTCCGCCTCTGCGTAAGAGCCTATAATCCTCTGTGCCTCTTTCAGCATACTTTGGTAATAGGTACGGAATAACCGTTCAAATTTACCTTTTTCTTCTTCCCCGCTCAACAGCGAAAGGTATACCGAAATCATTCACCCGTTCCTCCGTAGCAGCTTCTTTCTCCGTAAATTTCCCTATTGCAGAAAATTAAAAATCTGTGCCATCGGAGAATCTTCCGAAAGAATTACTGTTTTATTTTTTCCGGTAAGCGACTGCTTTGCCGCGTCCAGCGCCCGTACAAAAGTATAAAATTCACTCCGGGACTCGTCTGCATACACGCCGGAAAGAATTCTCATATACTCGGCTTCGCCCTCGGCGATAATCTTCTCCGCCTGAGCCTCTGCTTCGGAAAGGCTGACAGTAATCTCATTATCTGTCTGCGTGCGGATTTTGGTCGCCTCCGCTTCACCTTCCGCGGTGTACTGCGCCGCAATGTTATTCCGCTCCGAAATCATACGCTCGTATACCGCGCTCTTATTGTCGCTCGGCAGGTCAAGATGCTTTGTCTCTACGGAAATCAAATCGATTCCGTACTGCTCCATGGAATTTCCGATGTTTTCACGGATTCTCTGGCTTAACGCCCCGTCTCTTCCGCTGATTACCTCCGTCTGCTGCATACTGGAAATCACATTTTTCACTGCGTTATAAACCGTTGTATTAATACGGTCTTCCGCATATGTTTTGGAGTTTAAGGTCTGAATGAACACCTGCGGATCCGAAATCCTCCAAAACACATAGCTGTCACATACCATTGTCTTTTTGTCCATCGTAATAACATCAGATGGTTGTAAGTCATATAATAACATCTCTTTGGGCAGTGTGTCAACTGTTTGGATAAAAGGAATTTTAAAACTGATTCCCGGCTCGGAAATTATCTGTTCTACCTTGCCGAACTGCTTTATTAACTTATACTCATTCTGCTCCGTTACGACAAAACAGGTCTGTGAAACGAAAAACAGCACAACTACTATGACTCCGAGAACAATCCATTTCCCTGTCTTTGATTTTTTAGGAAATCTCTCTAACGTTTCTTCCATTATTCTTCCTCCTTTCGGCTACTCCGTTACCGCATTTATAACCGTATTGCCCGTAAGAGGCTCTAACGGCAGAAACTTTTCGACAGAGCTGTCGCCGCTGTCAATAATCAGCTTTAAATCCGGAAGCAGTTCTTCCATCGTTTCATAATACATCCGTTGTTTCGTAATAAGCGGATATTTAATATACTCCTCATACAGCGCGTTGAAACGTGCCGCCTGGCCTTCCGCTTCGTTAATGCGCGCCTCTTTCTTGGCCTCCGCTTCTTTTAATATCCTGTCAATCTGTGCTTCCGCGCCCGGAAGCTTTTCGTTGCGGTACTTGTTTGCATTGTTGATTGCGGTCTCTTTTCCCTGTTTCGCGGTCTCTACCGCCTTAAACGCCTCCATAACCTCCGTTGTCGGCGGCTCGGCGTCCTGAATCGTAATGTTGATAAGCTGAATCCCGATATCCTGCGCTGTCAGCTCCGCAATAATGCGCTCCTTGATTTCCGCCTGGATTTCACCCTTTCCGGTCGTAATCACGCTGTCTACCGTAGTACGTCCCACAACCGAACGGATACAGGACTGCGCTATATTCTTTAAGATGCTTACCGGCTGTTCGGACGCATACAGCGCCTTAATCGGGTCGGACACCTTATACTCCACATAAAAATCCACATTTACAAAGTTGTAGTCGGAAGTAATCATAAGAGATTCGTCTTCCCTTGATATGTTAGTAGTCTCATCGTAACCGATAGCAAATCCTTTAATCGTGGTATTCACCTTTGTTACCTGCTGTACGAACGGAATCTTTACATGAAGTCCCGGTTCGCTCACCGCATGCGGAACGCCGAACGTAGTTACCACAGCCTGTTCCTGTTCCTTAATCGTATAAAACGACTGAAAAATCAGGATAAGCACCGCAATCACCACCGCAGCCGCGCAAACTCCCTGAAGAACTGTTTTTGTTGTTTTGTCCATAACTTCCTCCTCTTTTTTTTGTATGTATATTGTATATCGTTTTCCCCGTTATCATACTCCCAAATATTCCGCAAGTTCCCGCGGAGTTTTTACCAGATGCAGGGCACCGGCCTCCGTCAGCTCCTTTTCGTCTCCGAATCCATACAATACGCCAACCGTTTTTATCCCCAGCGCGGCGGCACCGGTAACGTCATACTTCCGGTCGCCCACCATGATAACTTCCCCTACGTCCGTAATCCCGTTCTGCTCTAACGCGTAACGGACTACCTCTTCTTTTGTGCTGCGGTTCTGCGCGTAGTCGTCCGCGCCGCAAAGTGCGGTAAAATACTTTGCCAGACCGAAATGCTCCATAATCCGCACCGCGAAACGCTCCGGTTTCGAGGTGGCAAGAATCAGTTCCGCCCCCTGTGAGGAAAGCGCAGCGAGCGCTTCTTCCATTCCTTCATATACCTCGTTTTCCGCCCAGCCAATCTTCTCATAACGCTCCCTGTATTTTGCCGCCCCGAGAAGCGCCTGCTCTTTTGTAAAGCCGTAAAACTCCCGGAAAGACTGCGTCAGAGGCGGACCGATTACTTTGCACAGTTCATCTCTGTTTTCCGTCTTTATTCCGAACGATTCCAGCGCATACGCGAAACTTTTGGTAATCCCCTCTTTCGGGTTTGTTACCGTACCATCTAAATCAAATAAAATATACCGGTATCTCATTTCTTTTTCCTTTTATTTCCCGTTTTTTATTCCATCGGAAACTTCCAATATACATCTTCGCCGTCATCTTCTACCGTAACCGTATACTCTTTTTCGTTTCCTCCCTTTCGGAGCGTTACGGTATAGGTGCCGAGTATTTTCTCAAACTCCACCGGCGCCATGCCGAGGCTGATTCCGTCAATCAATACCACGGCGCCCTCCGGCACTAAAATAAAGGTACTGTGGTTTTTATCATATTCGTAACCCGCCGCTTCGCCGATGGCAACATAACGGCGTTCTGCCGTGCCGGTGTCCGGAAGTTCTTCTCCTAAGCCTCCGCTGCCTCCGTCTCCGATTCCGCTGCCTCCGTCCCCGATTTCACCGCTTCCGTCCCCGGTTCCGCCGCTTCCGTCTCCGACTTGCGTATTCCCGCCTCCGATATCGGACGCCGTCCGCTCCGACAGGTCTATCTTAACCGTCTGATACGGCTTTGAAACCCTGAGAATCCCTTTGTATGTAACATAGCCGCCAAGTTCCGCCTCAATCTGATGCTCTCCGTAAGAAAGTGTCAAATCCTGCTCATAATACTCGGTCGTAACACCGTCAATCCGCAGAAGTGCCGAAAACGGAGAAATATGAAAACGAACCTCCGACGTCTGTACCGGCGCGCCGCCATATTCATATAAATCAATGACTACCTGCTCGTTCCGCGCCACCGTAACCTCTGCGGCCGCGGCCTTTTCCTCTGTTTTTACCAGAATAGTATACTTTCCCTCCCGTATCAGATAAGACGGCTCTCCGTCTAACGTATGGGTTTCATCTCCGAAAGTTACTTCGGCTCCCTGAAACTCTTCGCAGTTGATTAACTTTACGGAGCCGTGCCCTTTGGTAACGCAGATGCTTATTATTTCCGAACCCAGCCCGCACAAATTGACGCGGTCAATCGCTTTTACTTCTCCTTTTTGAATTTCCTCGCCCTCGCAGTACACTACCGTATTATCCGTTATTTTATAATTTGTATTGTTGACCGTCAGCATGGAGTCGGTTACGGAAAACTCCTCCACACCGTGAAGCTCCCAGTGTTCGGAAGACTCCTGCATACGAACCAGACAGTCTTCTTTGTCATACTCCACCCGGACAATGTCTCCGAACGCAAAGGAAGCCGCATAGGAAAGTCTTCCGTACTTACCGCGGATATCCGCCGCCACTCCGTAAGTCAGGGTAACTTCCCCGCCTTTTTCCAGATTGTAGAGCGTAATTGTACCTTCCGCCGTATCTACCGATTTTACCATAGCCAATATATTATATTCCGCAGCCGGCTTTAAGACCGGCGTCACGGTAGGACGCACGGTAGGCCTGTTTTTGTTCGAGCCCGCGGACGATTCTTTTCCGGGAAAAAGCGTCAGCACCGTCACAAGAATAATTACCCCTGCCGATGCTGCCAACAATAAAAGAACGCGCTTTTCACTTTTCATGCAAACTCCTTTCAGCATACAGCTTATAAGGACATTATAACGAAAAACGCGCTCCGATTCAAGTAATATTTGTATGCCAATAAACGGTTTTAACACCACCGGCAGATTATCTGCTCCAATAATGCCTGTTTCTCCCGTTCCTGTTCCTTTACCGCAAGGAGTTTTTCCGTTGTTTTTTGGGGAATCCATGTTTTTTTCCCGTTATGGTAACTGTTTGTGATTTTCCAAAATTTTTCCGGGTAAGACAGTAATAAATAAAAAATCTGCCACTCTCTTTTTTCCACCGGACGCACCGCCATATACGCTTCCATCATCTCCTCCGCCAACTGCCGGTTCCAGCCTGTCTTTTCCATGAGTTTCCGGAAAAAAAGATAAAAGTCCGAAATCTGCACCCCAATACAAGCTTTATCAAAATTTACCGTCGCAAAAGAACCGTCAGACAGCAAAAGCAGATTATGATGGGTATACATTCCGTGGCAGATATTTCCCGCATTTTTTGCGTCCTCCAGCGTCGCCGCGCAGTCCTTCTGCTTTGCCTCGGCAAGCGCCGCTTCCGCCTTCTCATAAAACTCCGAAAATATATTCAGGTACACGGTCTCAAAATACACTTTCCTGCGTTTTTCCCGTATAAACGCACGCACCCGCCGCAGTTCCCGGTTACGCTTTTCAAATAACGCGGGAAGACTTCTCTGCACCGCTCCCGGCAGTTCTTCCGCCGACACCTCTATGCCGGACAGGTTTTTATGAATCCCCGCAAGGTTCTGCACCGCCGCGATTACCTGCTCCGTCTTTTTGACGTTACATTCTTCCCCGTAGTACCAGTCTTTCAACAAAAAAGACTCCCCGTATTCGTCCTGCGTTACATACTTTCCTTCCTTATTTTCCACATAACCGTCTACCGAAAACCCACATTCCCGCAGTCTGCCAAGCACTCTCTGTTCAAAGACCGCACGGTTTTCGCTTCCGCCGTACGGCATCAGAAGTTTCGGCCCCCGCTCGGTTTCTATTCTGTACGCGCCGCGCGTCCGGACAGTACCGGTTACGGTAATCTCATACTTTTCAAAAAATTCAGCACTTTTTTCCTCCACGATATCTCCTCCGACTCATCATGCCGGACTGTATCCTCACAGCCCAGACAGGTATGTTCTTTACATACTATGTGACGGAGTACAAAATCATGTGTCGGTTTTTTAAGAATTTTTAAAGTTCCTTTGCCAGCCGCAAAAGTTCCTTTTTCGTGTTTTTCTCCGGTGTTTCGATAACAATCATTAAAAGCCGCTCCAATATCTCTCCCAGCTCTTTTCCGGGGCGGAAACCCTCCGCAATCAAGTCGCTCCCGTTTACCGCCAGCTCCTTTAAGGAAGTACATTCCTCACGGCTCTTTACAGCCAGAAAAACTTCCCATACTTTCCGCAGATTTTCCGGCCCGTCCGTGTGGTAAGGCTCCGCATGGGCCAATAAATCCGCCTGTCGGAGTTCGAATAACATCGGAAAAATATCCGTCCCGATTTTATACATGGCACGGCGCAGCGCGCGCTCCTCCGGCACAAAAGGATAGTCGTGCCACCTTACCAGACGCGAAACCGTATCGGCTGTGGCATTATCCGTCTTTAAGCGGCGAAGTATTTTTTTTGCGAGTTCCGCGCCCCGCTCCGCATGTCCGTGAAAATGGTCCACGCCGGCCGTATCCGTCGTGCGGCAGTCCGGCTTCCCCAAATCATGAAACAATGCCGCCAGACGAAGCCGCCGAAACTCCTCCGCACCAAAGCCTCCGTCCTCTGCATACGCGGAGCGTTTCTGCGCAAAACAAACCGTATCCAGAGAATGTCTGCCGACGTCGGCATAATGCGCCGCGTGGTGCTGCGGCGTTTTGCACATTCTGTCAAACTCCGGCAGAATCACGGACGTAATGCCGCGTTCATATGCCGAAAAAAGACGCTCGGGATGCTCCGAAACCACCAGCTTTACCAACTCGGCGTAAATCCGCTCCGCGCTGATTTTTTGCAGATTTCCGGCAAGTTCTTCCGCCGCCCGCAGGGTTTCTTCCTCAATGGAAAAATCAAGCTGTGCGGAAAACCGGAATGCCCGCAGAATCCTCAGCGCGTCTTCCGAAAAGCGCTCTTTTGCCGTGCCGACGCACCGGATAAGCCCATGCTTTAAATCCTCGGCGCCGCAGAACAAATCCACCAGCCCTTCCGTTTCGTTATATGCCATCGCATTTATCGTAAAATCCCTTCGTTTCAGGTCTTCCGTAAGGCTCGCCGTAAACGACACTTCCGTAGGGTGTCTGCCGTCCTCGTATTTGCCGTCCACACGGTAGGTTGTTACTTCAAACCCTTCTTTTCCGAGTAATACCGTCACCGTCCCGTGCTGTATTCCCGTATCGACGGTACGGTGAAACAGGGCTTTTACCTGCTCCGGCAGCGCGGACGTCGTAATGTCCCAGTCCTGGGGTTTCCTGCCAAGTATGGCGTCCCGCACGCAGCCGCCTACGGCATATGCCTCGTACCCGTTTTCCTGTAATATATCAATAATCTGCTTTACCTTTCCCGGCAGTTCTATCACCAAGCCTGTCACCCCTTTCCGCCCATGCACTGTTCCAACGACACCGTTCTGTCCGCCAGAAATGCCGCTTCTTCTTCATTATGGGTAATAAAAAGCGCATTCCGCCCTTTTAACTTCTCTTTTACACACCGCAATACTTTCTGCTTGACTGCCGCGTCCAGTCCGGTAAAAGGCTCGTCAAGCACGAGCACTTCCGCGTCGGAAAGCAGCGCCCGTAAAATGGCGACACGGCGCTTCATGCCGCCCGATAACGCTTCTGACGGCCGCCCCTTTATGCCGGAAAGCCCCGCCGCAGCTAACGCTTCTTCTGCCTGTCTGCGGTCTCCCGTTACCATCGCGATATTCGTTACCGCGTCAAACTCTTTGCACAGACGATCTTCCTGAAATACCGCGCCCATACGTTTCGGACGCTTTACCGTTCCTTCCTCCGCCTCCAAAATGCCGAGAAGCAGTTTTCCGGCGGTACTTTTTCCGGCACCCGACGCTCCCATTAACGCGACGGTTTCCCCCGGACAGATTTTTAATGTAAACCGTTCCAATACCGTTTTATCGTCAAAACGCTTTGTTACATCAAACAGGCCGTAACCCTCCGGTTCTTTGCTGACAGGCAGCGCTTCCACAAGCCCCGTAAGGACTTCCTGTGCCTCCCGAAATGCCGCCGCAAGACTTTCCTGTAAGTCTGCGGCTTCGCTCTGCTCTATAAAATTTTCTTCCTGCTTTGTATCCCCGGTTTTTTGCAGCGTTCCGGTCAGCGCCTTTGCAAGCGTTCTTACCAAAAGCATTACCAGTTTTTCAAAGACTACGCTGACGATTACAATAACCGCCGTCCATGCAAACAGTTCTTCCGTCATCAGATACAGCTTTGCTTCGTATAGCTGCCTGCCGATGGAATTCTGCGGCAGGCCGATAATTTCCGCCGCGATACCGGACTTAAAGCAAAATCCGAGCCCGACGGAACAGGCGGAAACAAAGTAAGGAAGCACCGCCGGAAGATAAATATAGCGCAGCCGTTTTCCAAAAGAAATCCGGAATACGTCCGCCATCTCCAACAGCTCCCGCTCCGTGGACGCAATGCCCTGCGACACATTTGTATAAATCACCGGAAGCACCATTAAAAACGATATCAGAACGGAAAGATTTTTCGATGTCGAAAGCCAGAACAACGCCAAAATAATAAACGAAGCTACCGGTACGACTTTAATCAGACGAAACAGCGGGTCTAACAACACGCGTACCGGTCCAAACGCCGACGCGGCTGCCGCACAGAACACGCCCGCAAGCACTGCTATAAAAAATCCGGAGGCAATTTTGGCAAAGGAAGAAGCGACCGTTTTCCAAAAAACCGCCGTTTGTAACAGCTTCCACAGTGTTTTTACCGTTTCAAACGGAGAGGCCGCCAGAATACGGTTATCCATACGCATGACCGCAATCTGCCACACGGCAAGCCAGAATACCGCCGCTGCCGCCGTTTTTATCCAAATATGGCTCTTTTTTTTGTTCTCTTTATCCACAGTCTGCCCTCCTTCCGATATTTTTCCCGTGTTAAGTATAGCAGATAACG
This sequence comes from Lachnospiraceae bacterium, assembly GCA_022510665.1. Classification (GTDB taxonomy): domain Bacteria; phylum Bacillota; class Clostridia; order Lachnospirales; family Lachnospiraceae; genus SIG307. The sequence goes on along the minus strand of JAFLSZ010000004.1, from coordinate 10,700 downwards.
GCGGATTCCACAAGCAGAACAAAATTTGTCCGAGGGAGCGCGTTTTTAGTGAAAAAGTATACAAAATGCGGAAACTCAAGGAACAAGGAGACCCCGTGCGGGACAAAGTGCTTTGCCCGCCGGGGTCTTATTATTTTTCTGTAATTGATTACCGCTTAAAGTAGAAGCTTTCTTCCGGCAGCGCGCCGCCCACGGAGGTCGGGTTCTGCTCGTAAAGTACCTGTAAGTAAGCGCCTGCCTTGCTCTGCATTTCATCCCCTTCGATGAAGACAATGTTGCAGTACGGAATTGCCTGCTTTGCGACGGCCGCTTTGAAAATATCAAACTTCTCCGCCAGAGCCGCTGCTTCTTCCACGTTTTCTACCGTATATGCCGTAGATACCGCGTACTCGTTCATAAACGCCTCTACCGCTTCCGGATGCTCGTTTAAAAACTTCGTATTTGCCACAACAACGCCGGTTACCACGGTGGAGCCTTCGTTTAACGCTTCCCATTCCTTCGTAACATTAAGAGCAATCCGCGCCTTTTCATTGTTGTTTAATACGGTAGTTACATACGGCTGCGGAAGCATTGCCACCGCATCCTTGGCATCGGCAAGAATAGCCGCTACTTCGGTTGCTTCGGACTTAAATTCTATGGTTACGTCCTTCTCCGGGTCAATGCCCGCGGACTGTAACAGACGGTTTAAGGTATATTCCGGCGTAGTTCCCTTTCCGGTGGAATAAATCGTCTTTCCTTTTAAATCCGCAACACTTTGAATCGTATCGCCGGTTTCCACAATGTAAAGCACGCCGAGCGTATTGATACCAAGCATCGTAACACCGCCCTGAGACTTATTATAGAGGACGGATGCCAGATTACAAGGCACGGCCGCAAGCGGAATATCACCTTTAATGATACCTGCCGTGATTTCGTCCGCGGTACCCGCAACCGTAAAACTGTAATTGTTTGCGGCAGTACCGGCATCGGCATCGTTCATAATCTTTAACATGCCAAGCGCCGTCGGGCCTTTTAATGCCGCAATGTTAATCGAAATCTTTTCCTCCGGTGCGTTCGTCGGTGTTCCGGTCGGTTCTGTTCCGCCGTTCTTTGTACATCCCGCGAATAGCGAAACGAGCAATGCGGCTGCCAATACTAATGCTGTTTTCTTTTTCATGTTTTGCCTCTCTTTCTTCGTTACCGGGAACGTATCCCCTGTATTCAGAATTATTATTTCCACCTTTTCATCGGAACATCCTTTGAATCGGTGCGGAAACTTCCTGCCGTTTCCGTCCAGTATTATATGTGACAGTTAAGAAAATGTCAATCCCTTTAATCATTCCTCGAACATTTTTCCGCGTCAATCGCCAGAACAAACATCAAGGCGCACAAAGCGTCCTGTGGCCGGGTCACATCAATGACATAAGTGTCCGTCCAGTGAAAAATTTGTTTTGAAATCGTGGCTATCAAAGAGCCGCCTGCGCCGACAATCGAATAATCCCATTCAAAAAAATCCCCGTCGATATGCCATCCGTTACAGTCAATATTATATTTCGGTTTAAAAAGCGAAAACTCTTTGCTGATACAGCCGACATAGTCACTGCCCAGATAAATTTCAAACTTGGGAAGGAACGTGAAAACACGCTCCTTTACCGTTCCTACTTCATTTCCGGCACAATCAAATATCTTCAGGCAATGTCCCCATGAAATCTGCCCCCTCACAACATACAAGGCATTGCCGGTTTCATCATAAATATCGTAACTGTCAAACCACGAGAAAAATCTTTGTTTAAACAGCAGTTTCATTCCTATTCCCCCTTACTTTTTTCGATTATTCCTCCTCCGGCTCCATTTCCACACGGATACCGCTCATAATGCTCTGCGTCGTCAGGTAAACTACCGGAAGGTTTTCGCTTTCATAGTTCGGCACCATGTTTAAAAAACCGCTCAGCACATCCGCCGTCTCTACTTCCACGCGTACCATCGGCGGTACTTTTACTACGATTCCGCTCATAAACGCACGCACAAACACCGTTGTTTCCGGTGCAAGTTCCGCTTCCGTTAAGTCCAGTTCCACGCCGCCGGCTATCGCGTTGATTTCCACATTGGAAACTTTCTCGTTTGAAAAACGGATATTTCTGCCGTTCATAAAATTGAGATAACGCTTTTTTTCATTTCCTTCGTTGTCTTCTTCCAGACGGTTCGAAAGACGCAGCATTACCTTCGCGACCGCAGTCACCGCGCCGTACACCGCCACCGCAAACATCACCAGATGAAACAGCCGCCCGAATAAAGACTTCTTTTCTTCCTTTACAACTACAATTCCTTCCTCGTTCATTTTTTAACCCCTTTCTTTTTATCCGCATATCTGCGTTCTAATTTCTTTGACATCGTCCTGACCGGCTTTTCCTTCTTTGCCGGACGCTTACGTTTCTCTGCGCAAAATACAAAACTCCAAACGATATGGGCGGTACCTTTACTATGCCTTAAACCGGTATCCCACGCCCCATATCGTTTCAATGTATTGCGGATTGGCCGTATCCGTTTCGATTTTTTCACGGACTTTTTTAATGTGTACCGTTACCGTCGCAATATCGCCGACGGAATCCATGTCCCAAATCGCACGAAACAGTTCTTCCTTGGAAAATACACGGTTCGGGTTCTCGGCAAGATACGTCAAAAGGTCAAACTCCTTTGTCGTAAACGGTTTTTCTTCTCCGTTTACAAACACGCGCCTCGCGGTTTTGTCAATCCTAAGCCCTCTTGTTTCCACAACCTTATTTGTACGGATTCCGCTGCCTACCAGTCTCTCATAACGCTGCAGATGCGCCTTTACTCTGGCTACCATCTCGCTCGGACTGAACGGCTTTGTCATATAGTCATCCGCCCCGAGACCAAGACCGCGGATTTTATCCACCTCATCCTTTTTTGCGGATACCATTAACACCGGAATATCTTTCGTATCGCGGATTGCTTTGCAGATTTCAAACCCGTCGCAGCCCGGAAGCATTAAATCTAAAATAACCAAATCATACTCTTCCTCCAACGCAGCCTGTTTCCCTTTTAAACCGTCCTCCGCAATCGTCACCGAATAGCCGGAAAGCTCCAAGTAATCCCGCTCCAGTTCGGCAATCGCCGTTTCATCCTCAATAATTAAAATCCGCGCCATACTTCCTCCTTTTCGCACATTTTTAAAAAATGTTATTCCTTGATTCCAGGCAGGTCCTGCTGTATCCGCGCAGCCGTTTGTTCATTGCCGTCCTTTCGCACCTTTAATAAAGTAAACGAAATGGTGGTTCCTTTCCCCTCTTCACTCCTTGCCGTGACAGTTCCTCCATGGTCCTCCACAATCTGCTTTACGATTGCAAGCCCCAGACCGGAGCCTCCCGTCTCCGAATTTCTGGAGGCATCTCCTCTATAAAAACGCTCAAAAATATGCGGCAAATCATTCTTTGCAATTCCAATACCCGTATCGCTGATTTCCGTCCGGATATATGCAGCTTCATCTAAAAGGGTTATGGTTATTTTTCCACTCTCTTTCGATAAGTATTTTACCGCGTTTCCGATAATATTCATAGTAATCCGCTTTAACTGCTCTCTGTCGGCGTATACTTCATCTTCTCCCGAAAGAGAATTCTCCAGCACAATTTTAATATTCTTTTGTTCCAGCTCCGGTTCATCTTCTTCGATACAATCGGCAAAGAAATCCCTAAGCCTTACTTTTTCAAAATAGTACGGATATGATTTACAGTCAAGCCGCGTATACAGCGCCAGTTCCTCTACCATACGGGTCATATCCTCGGCCTTGCTCCGTATGGTACGCAGATACTTTTCCCGTTTCTCCGGCGTATCCGCAACACCGTCCATCATACCTTCCGCATACCCTTTAATCGTCGTAAGCGGCGTTTTTAAATCATGTGATATATTTCCGATAAGGTTTCTTAAATTCTTTTCATACTGAATCCGCGTATCAATCTCTGTCTTTAAGTGGGCGCGCATCTCCTCAAAATCCGCACTCAGTTCACCGATTTCATCTTCACCGGTCTTTTCCAGACAGAAGTTCAAATCGCCCTCTTTCACGCGTTTTGTCGCCGCTTTTAACTTATTAATCGGTCTTATGACTCCCGTGTAAAGCCAGATAATTACCAGCATTCCCGTAATAAATAATACAACCAGAATAGAACTGATTGCCTGTAAGATAGAATTTTTTGTCTGCGGCATCAGTGTGTTGACATTGGAAACAATATACGCGCTGCCCGGTTCGCCGTCGGAAAACAAAAAATCATGCTGTTTCAGCAAATAGGGAATCCTGCCGTTAATATAAAGCCCGCCGTCTACATTGGTATTGTAAGAGCCATACTCCGGAAGCGTATCTTCTATTTTTTTATAAATAGCCTCATCTCCGCAATAGACGGATTCGCCGTTTTTTTGTACGACCAAAAAAGCCTGCCGTTTTCCAAGGCTTTCATTTAATTCCTGTAAATAGGAAAGCTCCGTCAGGGAATCAGGATTGCTTTTCGTTACCGTCTTTAACTCATTATAAATACCGCGTGTCAGCCGGTTCAATACCTGCACCGGATTCTGCAGCGCCTGTAACGTGTCTACTTCGGTATCATAGGTATGCTGCATTACTGCAGCCTGATATTTAATAATTGCAAATCCAAGGCTTGTCAATAGAAGCATCGGAAACAGCGTCATTATCATAAAAGCAACAATCAGCCGTTTTCTGAAATCCATTTGTTTCCTCCTGTCTTCCCCCTCTGCCCCTTAAAAATTCTGTGCCCGAAACTCGTTCGGTGTGATTCCTTCCAGCCGTTTAAAATTGTAACAGTAGTAGCTGACATCCCTAATGCCTACCATCTTCCCTATTGTGGCAATCTTCATACTGCGGTCCGCCAGATACCGTTTGGAAATCTGGATTCTACGTTTGGTAATATACTCAAACGGACGCATGGAAAGCGCCTCTTTAAAGGCACGGCATAAATGCTGCGGCGTAACGCCAAGCACTCCCGCAAGTTCGGCCAGAGTCATCTGTTCCGCAATATGGTCGTCAATATAGTCCAACAGCGGCAAAAGCCTCTGCATTCCCTTGTTCTGCGGCTGCTCATGCTGTAACATATAAAACTCCAGCAGCAGCTCGTAGAGGTGTATGGAGCTTCTCTCCATGCCCTGCAGACGGTCAACTTTTAATTCCGTCAATATCTGCCGCAGAAGGCGTTCACAATGGGTAGTATCCGTCCCGCTTACCACAACCGCGTCCTTCAGCTCCAGAGACTCCAAAGCCTGCTGCATTCCTTCGCCGGCCAAGTGAATCCAACTTGTCACCCATTTCCCTTTTCCGTAATATCGATGCTCTCTCTTCGCGGGAAGAAAGAAAATATCCCCGGTATGCACAGAAAATATCTTTCCTTCCGTTTCAAGAACTCCCTCACCTTCTACACCAAAAATCAACTGAGGCAGACAATACCCGGACTCCCGCACAATCGGGCACTGCTCTTTATTCAGTCCGATTGCGGGTGTCACAAACGGAAGTTTTGTTTTCCCTATATTGGGAAATATCGCTTCTGACTTCATAATCTTCCTCCTTTTTACTCATTTGTTTATAAATCGCAGGTGCCGACCGTTCTTGGGAAAGGAACAACATCGCGAATGTTGCCGATACCGGTCAGATACATTACGCAGCGCTCAAAACCAAGTCCGAAACCCGCATGCCTTGCGGAACCATATTTACGCAAATCCAGATAGAAATCATACTCTTCCGGATTCAATTTCAGTTCTTCCATTCTGGCCCGGAGCTTATCATAATCATCTTCTCTCTGGCTTCCGCCAATGATTTCGCCGATGCCCGGCACCAAAAGATCCATCGCCGCAACCGTTTTGTTATCCGGATTCATCTTCATATAAAATGCCTTAATATCCTTAGGATAATCCGTTACAAAAACCGGCTTTTTAAAAATCTGCTCCGTAAGGTAACGCTCATGCTCGGTCTGTAAATCACAGCCCCAGCTTACCTTATAATCAAATTTGTCATTATTTTTTTCTAAAATTTCTATTGCTTCCGTATAAGTTACATGACCGAACTCGGAATGAAGCACATGGTTCAGGCGCTCAAGCAGTCCCTTATCCACAAAATTATTGAAAAAGTTCATCTCTTCCGGCGCATTTTCCAATACATAAGAAATAATATACTTAATCATGCCCTCCGCTAACGCCATATCATCCTGCAGGTCCGCAAACGCGATTTCCGGCTCAATCATCCAAAACTCTGCCGCATGGCGTGTCGTGTTGGAGTTCTCCGCGCGGAACGTCGGTCCGAACGTATAAATGTTGCGGAATGCCATCGCATAGGTTTCACCGTTTAGCTGTCCGCTTACGGTAAGGTTGGTGGACTTTCCGAAGAAATCCTTCGTATAATCTACCGTACCGTCTTCCTTTTTCGGCACATTTTCCATGTCCATAGTCGTAACACGGAACATCTCGCCCGCTCCTTCACAGTCGCTTCCGGTAATGAGCGGCGTGTGTACATAGACAAAGTCTCTCTCCTGAAAATACTTATGAATCGCATACGCAATCAGGGAACGCACACGGAATACCGCCTGAAACGTATTGGTACGCGGTCTTAAATGGGTTATAGTACGCAGAAACTCTAATGTATGGCGCTTCTTCTGCAACGGATAATCCGGTGTCGAAGCACCCTCTACCGTAACTTCTTCCGCCTGAATCTCAAACGGCTGCTTTGCGTCCGGCGTCGCAACGAGTTCACCGGTAACAAGAATTGCGGAACCTACGTTTAACTTGGAAACTTCCGCAAAATTCTCCAACGTGTCGTGGTATACAATCTGCAGTGTTTCAAAAAAAGTACCGTCGTTTAATACGATAAAGCCGAATGCCTTGGAGTCTCTGACGCTTCTGACCCAGCCGCCCACGCTGACTTTCTTTCCCACATATGCATCGCGGCTGCGATACAGTTCTCTTACTGTTACTAATTCCATTGTTCTTCTCCTTCCATTACGGTATCATTTCCCGTTATTCACTTTTTCATCACACTCTGCAACCAGAGCAACAATCTGTTCCGTCAAAACATGTTCCAGCTCCGCCGCCTGCGGCTCCGTCAGCCCCGGAACAAAGCCTGCCGCCATTCCGGGATGTCCGCCGCCGCCGCCCGGATATCCGGAAAGTGCACGCCGGATTATCGAACTGACATCTAACTCCTGTGTTTCACTGCGCAGCGATATTTTCAAACCGCCCGCGCGATAGGAATATACAACCGAACATCTTACCTCTTCCAGTGACATAATAAAATCCGAAAGCGTTCCCATCATGGCCTCGGTACAGCCCGCTCCCACATTGGCAAACCCTATATTATTCCCGCAAATTTTCAGGTTTTCCAATGCCTGCCGGTAAGCGTTCAAATCCTTTAACTGAAGAGAATTTCCGTCAAACAGCCGGAGCATTTCAAAATTTGCCCGCTTATACATATGGCAGAACATATCCACATCAAGTACCGTTGTCTGACGCATTAAATTCGCGGTATCCATCTTGATTCCGTATACAAGCGCCGTTGCCGCCTTTTCACTTACCGGAATCTCATTCTCAATGAAATACTCCGCAATAATGGACGCGCAGGCACCGACCTCGCGAATATCAAAAAATCTGTAACTGTCGGTCCGCTGCTTCGGGTGGTGGTCAATACAGGCTATCTCTTTTGCAATCAGTTCCTGTAAATTAATATTCCCTTTCTGACCGTCCACAATAATAATTTCATCGTCTTCTTTCATGACGAGATCATCCACGTCATAAAGCTCAATCCCTAATATTTCTACCATCGCTATGGTATTTACCTTGTCAATCTCTCCTTGATAACAGATGGTCGCTTCATACCCCTTATAATGCAGAAGTTCCTGCAGTCCGAACGCACTGGCGATTGCGTCCTGGTCCGGATAATTGTGCGTCTGGATATATACCTTTGGTTTACTGATTACCTGCAGCAATCGTTCCAACGCAGTCCCACATTCCATACGATTTCTCCTCTCTTTTGCACATTTCCCGGTCGATTTACTTTCCGTATTCCTCTGCCAGTTTTTTAAACAGCGGAAGTGCCCGCTCTACCTGTTCTGTCGTAACACAATAAGAAATACGCAAAAATCCCGGACATCCGAAATCCGTTCCCGGTACTAACAAAAGATCGTACTTCTTCGCCCGCTCACAAAATGCCTTTTCATCTGCCTCCAGCGCCTGCGGAAACAGATAAAACGCCCCCTGCGGCTTAACGACATTATAACCGAAAGAAGTCAGTCCTTCATACAGCAGGTCGCGGTTTTTTTGATAAATCGAAAGGTCGGAAGTCTCCGCCGCGCAGACTGCCGCTACGCGCTGAAACAGACTCGGTGCGTTTACATACCCCAAAATACGTCCCGCACCGCAGACCGCCGCGTAAGCATCCTGCCAGTCCTCCATTTCGGACGGCACAACAATATAACCGATACGCTCTCCCGGAAGCGAAAGAGACTTGCTGTACGAATAACATACAAATGTATTCTTATAATACTTTGTCACATACGGAATCTCTATGCCGTCATAGGCAATTTCACGGTACGGCTCGTCCGAAATCAGGTAAATCGCATGACCGTACTCTTTTTCCTTCTCCGATAAAATCCCGGCCAGACGAAGAATCGTTTCTTCGGAATAAACCGCGCCCGACGGATTATTCGGAGAATTGATTACAACGCCCTTTGTATTCTTGTTAATTCTCTTTTCAAATTCTTCAAAGTTAATCTGGAAATTCTTTGTATCCGCCGGCACCGTCACACACTTTGCGCCCGCGCCCTTTTCAATAAAGCAGGCATACTCCGGAAAAAACGGCGCAAATACAATAAACTCATCTCCCGGTACGGTCAGCGCCTTAAAGCAAATGCTGATTGCCGCCGCCGCTCCGACCGTCATATATAAATTATCCTTCGTAAAATCCGTTCCAAATCTCCGGTTAATTGATGCGGAAATTGTCTCACGAACAAAATCCGCGCCCTGCGCGCTCGTATATCCGTGCAGCACCACAGGATTCTCCTTCGTAATAAAATCAAGAAGGCTCTTCGTGACAATCTCCGGCGCCGGAACATTCGGATTCCCAAGGCTGAAATCAAAAATATTCTCCCTGCCTACAATCTTCGCTCTCTGATTTCCGTATTCAAAAATTTCCCTGATTGTGGAACGTTTTTTCCCAAGCTCCACCATCGCCTCTGCTAACATGCTATCGCTTCCTTTCAATATGTTTCCACTAGTATAGTATCACGAATTGTCATATTTTGCAATTCAAATCTTAAAATTTTTATATGCGCTAAATGAACAAATTCAAAAACAAATTTAAGTGCAAATTTAGTAAATAATTCTTAACCGCCTTTTCAACCCAAAGAAATTTCCATATTTTCCTTGCTTTTTTAATAAGCATGACATAATATAATATTATAGAAATTTTTTCTTATTATTTTATAGCAGTACGCTGTATATTTTCGCTATTCTCATTAAGAAAGGAGTTTATCTCTATGAATTATGTTCATGAAATGCCTTCTGCCATGCTGGCGGAACCACGCCTCAAAGGAACCGTTGAACGCTTCTATTATGATACGGAAACCTATGACGCCTCTGAAAGCAAGCCTTTAAAGAAAGGCGCTTATATCTATCTGCCTTACGGTTACACCCCAAAGAAGCAGTATAATATTTTGTATCTGCTGCACGGAGGCAATGTAAACGAAGACTGGTGGTTTAAAATGTTCCCGGATACCGTCACCATTTTGGACAACATGATGGCACAGAACATCTGCGAGCCTTGCCTGATTGTCACGCCTACCTACTATCGCGGGGAAGGTCTGGACCAGGATGCCGAATACATTACCGAAAACTTCCGCCACGAACTGCGCCGCGATTTGATTCCTGCGGCAGAAAGCAAATATTCTACTTATGCGGGAGGCGATGTTTCTGAGGAAAATTTAATCAAAACGCGCCGCCATCGTGCCATTGCCGGACTTTCGCTCGGCTCTATGACTACTTATCGCGCAGGATTTTATAATAATTTTGATTTATTCTCCTGGTACGGACCGTTTTCCGGCTGCTGCGGCCCGCACGGCAAACGTGCCGATGAGGTAGTCCGTATTCAAAATACGTTAAACGACGCGGATGCAAAGGGATTATGTCTGGACTACATGTTCTGCTGCAACGGCGATCAGGATATTGCCTACGCGGAGCATCAGGAGATTATGAGTAACGCGGTAAAGACCTGCCCTCAGCTTGTTTCCGGAAAGAACTATGATTTCTTTACGATTCCGGGCGGCGTACATGATATGAAAGCATGGCAACTTCATCTCTATCACGCGTTACAGATATTCTTCAAATAAGTTTCTCCCGGCTGTGCCGCGAACCCGCGAGTCCTGAAAACCAAGGGGTTTTCAGGACTCTGCCGAAGCGGTTCAAAAAACATGATATAATAAAAGGTTCGAAGCAAATGCTTCGAACCTTTTATCAAGAGGCGACAATCGGATTTGAACCGATGAATCAGGGTGTTGCAGACCCACGCCTTACCACTTGGCTATGTCGCCTTATTCCATTAAAACGCCCGTTTTTCCCTATCCTGCTATAATATATATGATGTGACAGAAAAATTATGTCACATCATAAAACTCCCCGAGTTGGGCTCGAACCAACAACCCCACGGTTAACAGCCGTGTGCT
>JAFLSZ010000039.1 GCA_022510665.1 Lachnospiraceae bacterium | reverse complement strand
ACAGGTCATCCGCTGCTCTGGACACCGTGACCGTATAAGGCAGCATATTCAAAAACGCATCCGCTGCGGCGTTGTCATATAACTTGGCGTGAATGTCCGTACCGTTCATATTCAGAATGATGGCCGCACCACCACCATTTCCGGGTTCAGTATGTTCGGTATCCTGTGAATTGCTCTCTGCGGGCGGATTTCCCGTAACATAGGTCTGTCCGGCATCCTGTCTGCTGCTTTCTGTCTCCGTATCAGGCCGGTCTAAACCGTTGCTACAGGCGACGATAGAAAACATCAAAAGGATTGCTGTAATAACAATCGCAAATCTTCTCATTATGATTCCTCCTTAAATTCCAATCAGCATTTGCTCCCAGGCGGCGTTATCATAGACAAAGTATCTTGGTGTTCCGGTACTTCCGGAAGAATGCTCATAAGAAAACCTGAGCAATTTTCCCAGCCTCTTTTTTTGAAGACGTTCTATTTGTTCCCTCGATTTTTTGACATTTTGTTTTTGCTGATACAAACGCCAGAGTAAACGAAAATAATTCATAATGCTCCTCCTTTATTCGGCATTCAAAAGCTGAAAGGAATAGCCGTCCGTATAATCTTCCCTGTGATAATAAACAGCAGTTAAATCCGATTGATTGAAGATCACGCTCCACTCCGTCGATTCAAACTCTCCGAAATTGTCCTTACTGACACTATCCAAAGCGTCACGCACCTGCGTCATTGTCATGGTCGGATTTGCTTCCAGCGTCTGGGTCAGGAGTTCAAAGCGGATATGAGATTGCTGCGTTCCAATGCCTTCCTTATTGCCTTCTGCCAAATAAAAATTGGTCAGAACCGGCGTTTTTGTAACAACCATTTCATTGTCGATATACTCAACAGCTACGCTGTTGCCCTCACTGTCCGCAATCGCAAAATGAATCATGTAATCCATCGAAGCATGAAGGTCGTATTGAGACAGCAGCTCCACAGCCTCCTCAACAGTAGATGCCTTATCAAGCATCAGACGGACTGCCGTTGTCGTCGTAATATCCGGCTTGTCCGTATTCTGCCGGATGGTCGCACTGTCTTGAATCATATTGACCGACACGCACAATCCTTTTTCATTCATACCGTCAAGCGGTGCATATAACGCCGCCATTACCATTATTTCATCGGTCAGCCGATTCGCGGCAAATCCGGCTCCTTGTCGAACAAATCCGAGATTTACTGTGGAAATAGACGCATATCCGTCTTTCGGATACGCTGTAACAACCAGCGCCTCGCAGGCCTGCCAATCAAAGTTACGCCCGAATAAATAACCGCCGTCCGCGTTTTTTACGGAAATTGTGCTGCATCCAAACACATCGCCGCCCATTTGCACTCCGGAATCTATGTTAAATATGGTTTTATTCAAAAAACGTAACACTTCCTGATCGGAAGCAGCCCCGCCCTGCTCCAAAAAAAGCTCAAAAGCATAATCGCCGTCATAACGCACCGCAGAAAATCCATGTTCAAGCTCCGTTATTTTTGATGTTACAGATACACGATTGTCTGTGCTGTCATTTTTATCCACCGGGACATTTTTCGTATCACTATCAATACTATTATTCAAACTACCCCCGCATCCGGTCAGAGTAAGTAACAGGCACATAATTACAAGACAAATAGGAAATTTTTTCATTTAAAACACCTTCTTTTTATTTGTTTGCAATCATAGTGTATCATTGCAAAACACAAAATAGCAAATATCTATTTTGAATATATAATAATAGATTTGGGGAATGATATCTAAAAGAACAAAGAATTTCGTGAGCAGAATGCGCAGCAATTTCCTATGAGGCAAAAAAGGGGCCGCGCTTAGTGCGACAGCCCCAAAACTTCCCATTAAACCCGATAACTGTTCAAATCATTTTTCATCACCGAAATAGCGGAGAATGTTTCTTCTGTTGAAACACCGATATTTTTCATATCCGTGTCAATTGACACCAGCAGCTCCGACGCGCTGACAATCTCATGGCTGTTTTCCTCGGACGCGGCGCCGACGGATAATATAGCGTCCTTAATACTCGCCAGCGACTTTGCATACTGCTCTGTCTTTTGCTGCAGCTGCTCCATGGACTGTCTGATATCATCTGACTTGCCTCTGAAGCTTTGAGAAACATTTCCGAACTTTTCATAATCCACGGAAACCTCTTTGCGTAAAAGCAGGAGCATCTGGTCCGCTAAACTGCCAAGTCCCTGAATCGCCTCCACTACGTCATTACTCATCTGCTGAATTTTGTTTGCTGCATCATTTGTATTGCTCGCCAACGTACCGATTTCCGATGCCACAACCGAAAATCCTTTTCCCGCTTCCCCGGCTCTTGCCGCCTCTATGGATGCATTTAATGCCAGAAGATTCGTCTGTTTGGAAATTCTCAGGATGGCATCCGACAGTTCTTTTATCTGCAGGACAGCATCTGCTTTTTCTTTTTCTTTTTGTAAATCCAAAGACATCTCCTCCGCCTTTTTAAAAATTTTACCGGAAGAGCTTTTTGCGGTGTCGTTAAGTTCAACGGAAGAAACATTGATTTCCCGCAGCTCGCTCGTATTCTGAGTGACAATATCCACTATATTCTTAATGTCATTATATACAAAATCCACCTGTTCCCCGGCCGTTCCGATAGACGCCGCAATTTCCTCGGAAGACGCTACCATGGACTGAACCATGTCGCTGATATCGGTAATACGGGAAACCGAACCGGACACATGCGTATTGATATTCTCCATTTTGGAGCCGATATTATCGGTTCCGTTCTTAATCCCCCTGACTGTATTTCCTGTTTTCTGTAAAAGCTTATTCAGATTATTTCCGATTACTTCCAGTTCGTCACCTGAGGAAATATCCAGTATCTTGGTCAAATCTCCGTCATCGGAAGCAACTTCAAGAATCTTATCATTTACTTTTATGAAATCGCGCCTTATTCTGGCGGCCGCCACAAGTGCAGCCAAAACCGCGAGAAAAATACCGACTGCCACTGCAATCACAATGTTGCGCACAAGACTATTCAGGGAAGCCTGTACGGAAGCCACTTCATAATCTACTCCCACAATACCCAGTACCTTCCCATTGTAGGAAACGGGCGCATAACCGCTGTAAAAAGTTCCCCACTCATCGGTCGTTGCTTCACGGGTCACAGAAGGACTTCCCTTCATTGCCTCAAACATGGCATCTTCCGCCTCGTACTCCGCGCCATATGATTCGGGGTCATCCGGATCCGTATCCACAACAAACTGAAAATAATTCTCATTCTTTGGCATCATTGCGTAAATATAAGCAACGGAATCGCCCTCCGTAAAAAAGCTCAGGGCCTCTTTAACTTCTTCAAGGGCATCCGGCTCACCCTCCACCGCTTTGGAAAACGTCTCCTTGTCAAGACTCTCGGCAGCAATTACCGCAATTTCCACAACGTTGTCCATGTTCTTCTGCCTCATAAAATTTCCCATGGTGAAATAGGCGACAGCTCCCACAATCAACGCGACCACTATGGCAGCACCCAAAATAAAAATAAATAGCTGAGCCGCAATACTGGTTTTTCTGGTTTTCATATTCTGTTTCCTCCTTGGTTGCCACAAAAAATTATCACTACCTAATACTATAGGTCTAATATATCTTTTGGTGATTAATTATATTACATCTCCAATAAATTTGCAACCGTATAGGAACATGGTACTATCAGAAAAACAGGTCCGCCAAAGCGGACCTGCCCTTGCCTTAATATTTCAAAAACAGCGACACAACCTTTTTCGCAATTTTATAAACAGGCCCCTCTAACGCTTTTCTTGCGTTTTTAAGTTCCCTGCGTATTTCAATATGCTGCGGACAGTGCGCCTCACACTTACCGCATTCCACGCAATTAGAAGCGGACGTGGAATCCTTGCGCAGCACGGTACACAGCATATATTCCTGAAATGCCTTGCTTTTCCCGTCCGTATAGCGTTTATTGTATACGGCAAACGTGCCGGGGATATCCACCTTTTTCGGACACGGCATACAATAACCGCAGCCCGTACAGCCCACCTTCATTTTTTCGTTAATCGCCTCCACGACGCGTTTCAAAAGCGCTTCTTCCTTTTCGGTAAACTCTCCTGCCTGCGCGTCGGAAGCGTTTCTCACATTTTCCTGCACCATCTCAAGGGAATTCATGCCGGAAAGGACACAGGTGACTTCCGGCTGGTTCCACAGCCAGCGAAACGCCCACTCTGCCGGCGTATGTTTTATTTCATAATTATCAAACAGTTTTTTCGCCTTTTCCGGAAGATTGTTCGCAAGTCTTCCGCCCCGCAAAGGCTCCATAACCATCACAGGAATCCCTTTTGAGGCCGCGTATTGAAGTCCTGCCCGTCCCGCTTGGGAATGCTCGTCCAGATAGTTATACTGTATCATGCAAAAATCCCAGTCATACGCGTCAAGAAGCCGGCAAAACATGTCCGAATTTCCGTGATAGGAAAACCCGATCTGGCGAATGGCGCCGCTCTCCTTCTTTTCCCGGATCCACTCCTCCACGCCTAAACTTTTCAGGCGTTCCCATGTCTTTACATCCGTCAGCATATGCATCAAATAATAGTCTACATAATGGGTCCGGAGTCTGCTAAGCTCCTCCTGAAACGTTTTTTCTATACTTTCTTTGCTTTTCATCATATAATGAGGCAGCTTTGTCGCAATATTCACCTTTTCGCGGATTTTATTCTTCTCGAGAATTTTTCCCAGAGCGGCTTCACTGCCCGAATAAATATAAGCAGTATCATAATAGTTTACGCCTGCTTCATACGCCGCCATAACTTCCCGCTCTGCCTTATCTAGGTCTATCTTTCCGGACTTCTGCGAAAAACGCATACATCCGTACCCAAGCACAGAGAGCTTATTCCCATATTTGTCGTTACGATACTGCATCTTTCATTCCTCCATTTTTCAGTGAATAAGCTATTATAATGGCAGATAAACGTTTTTGTCAAGTGCTTTTAAAGGTCAAATTTCCGCATTTTTTAGTTGCCTTAAAAAGGTATACAAAATGCAGAAACTCGAGCTTCCAAAGGCATCACCTGCCACCGCAGACAAGATGCCCTATTTCAAGTACCTTTCTCTGTGCCGCCACAATCTCTTCTTCGGTTCCGGTAAAAGAATCGATATCCTCGCTTACGAGCCAAAGAAGCCGGTCCGACAAATTCGCAAGAAATCCCGCGGTAATCTTACCCGACGCTCCGTAAAGCGCCGCCTTTAAAGTAACATTATCCAAATTCCGCAGAATTGCCCGAATTTCAAAATCTTCGAGAACTTCCAATTCTTCCAGAAGAGTTGTTTTATCGGAATACGGCTTTTTGTCCCTGTATTTTCCGATAATCTCTTCTCTGCTCTGTCCATGCCGCAAATCCCGGTTTTTTGCCTCTAACTTTTCCCAATACCCTATACCGATATGCGAGGCTATAAGCTCCTCTAATACCGCAGGATTCTCCCCTGCCGTTATCCTTCTTAACACGTCCGCAATCATACGTCCTTCCGCCCGCTCCGACTCCGGCAGAGTTTCCGCATAATTCCTCAAAAGTTCAAAGGTCAGTTCAAATTCCGTTCTTTTGGCGAACATCTGCATAAAAAAGCGAACCGCAAACGGAAGAAACCTGCTGCTGCCCGTATAGCGCTTCATCTCCTCCTCAAGCGCCAGAAGACCTTCCTGTCTGCTGATTTCACAGCAGACAAGCAGCTCATCCGCCACCTCCGCAAGCCGCAGCATTTCATCATCATAGGCTCCCACCTGCCGTAACCGTTCCTCTCTGCGCCCTACCAATTCATCGATACTGCAGTCAAAAAAGTCCGCCAGCGCCCAGAGCATCTCAATATTCGGATTCGCCAGATTCCGTTCCCACTTGGAAACCGCTGCCGGACTGATACACAGCACCGCCGAGAGTTCCTCCTGCGTCATCCCTTTTGCCACACGCAGGGAATAAATCTTGCCTCCTATCGCAACTCCGTGATATTCCATACCGTATCCTGCCTTTCTTCCGTTGATAGTTCTATCATAAACCGCAATGGCCGTACAAGTCAAAGGATAAACCGTCGTATTTTTTAACCGGCAGTTGTTTAGAATCCATAGCCGCGCGGCACGCTTTTGTCTGTACCAACGCGTTTAAACATAACAAACGCTTCACTTCTCATAATACTTTGCCTGCGCCGCCCACAGCCGGCTGTACTTCCCTCCGGCTGCCGCTGCCAGAATCTCATGCGGGCCTTCCTGTACAATCTGCCCTCCGTCAAACACCGCGATTGTATCGCAGAACTTACAGGAAGACAGACGATGGCTGATAAATACGGAAGTCTTGTTTTGAACCATTTGATTAAAATTTTCATATATCTCCGCCTCCGCAATCGGGTCGAGCGCCGCGGTCGGTTCGTCAAGAATGATAAACGGAGCATCCTTATAAAGCGCCCGCGCAATGGCAATCTTTTGTATTTCACCGCCGGAAAAGTTACCTCCCTCCGAGTCGTACTCCCAGCCGATTGCCCTTTTGAGCGCATCCTTTTCCTTTGCGTCCTTATCCGCGTCAAGGGCGGCAAGTTTCTCTCCCATTCCCGCGCGAATCAGGCAGTCACGCACCTTTGCGTCGTCATAAGTAAGACCTGCCGAAACATTCTCCCCAAGCGGAAAACCAAACAGAATATAATCCTGAAACACTACCGAAAACAGCCCTATATACTCATCATATCGGTACCGCGTAATATCGATTCCGTTTAGAAGGATTTTTCCCTCGGTCGGGTCGTAAAGGCGGCAGAGAAGCTTGATAAACGTCGTCTTTCCCGAGCCGTTCTCGCCGACAATCGCGAGCTTGTCGCCGATTTTGAACTTCATATTCACATGGCGCAGCGCCCATACATCGGTGTTCGGGTACCGAAAACTCACGTCCCGAAACTCAATTTCATAATCAATGTCGTCCCGCTTCTCGACCGCAAGCGAGCCTCTATACATATCTTTTGGCAAATCAAGATATTCATAGAGCTGGACAAGGTAACGATTGTTATACAACAGTTCGCCCATATTCCTCCCAAAACCGCTTACCGCATCAACAAACCGCCCGATGGCGCCATGATAGAGGATAAAGTTGCCGATTCCAAAAGCCCCGATAAACGCCTTTATCGCAACAAAAAGGTAAATCGCGATATTGAGTACGGCGTTAAGGAGAATCGAAAAAGTGCCGTATTTTATACTGACTTTTTCCTGTTTGGCAACCCACGCAGGGTGTAAGTTAAACTTACGCATCTCCTCCAGAATGATTCCGTGCAGTCCAAAAACAGTCATATCATAACCGTCAAGGTTCCGATAGACCTGATGGCGCGTATTCTCCTCCGCGAGCTCGCTTACCGCCTCCTTCTCCTTAGCCGTCTTTGTCATAGATATCTTAATGGAAAAAAACGTATTAATAACAATCATCGCAGCAACCAGAACTGCGGATGCCGGGGAATTGATAAACCCTAAAAAACCGCCAAACTCTCCCGCCGCAGTCAGCGCGAACATTGAAATCGTCAACGAAACCGAAAAAACAATGTTGAGCGCGTTTCTAAGCAAATCCGGAATCACCCAGAAAAGCGCGCTCGTTCCCGCGCCGGTTGCATTCATATCCGCAATAATCCGTGAGTACAAAAGCGCTACGTCCGGGTCTTCAATATATCTATATTCCAATCTGTTCTGCACTTGCAGCAGAAATTCCAACTGCTGCTCCCAGTTATGCGTATATTTTAACCTGTTTTTTCCCTGTAATATCCGAATGAAAACCGAGATAAGAAAACCTCCGCCGACGGTTATCCCCGCAAGGCCCAAAAGACGGTGCGGCTCGCACCCGCCGGCCAGCTCATTCACTATCTGCGCGGACATAAACAGACCGAAATAAGGAGCAAAGGCTTCCGCGAAAATACAAACGGTATTCTGCAGCCAATACCCCGGTACCAGTTCATTCCAAATCTTAACCGCGCGCCAAAAAAGCTTCCACTCTTCACGCAGACTGCGTTTTTCTTTATTCTTCGCCTGTTTCATCGCTCTTTACCCCCTCTTTGTAATATTTGCTCTGTATGTCAAACAGTTCTTTATACTTTCCGCCCATGGCCATAAGTTCGTCGTGCGTGCCTACTTCGGCAAAGTTCGCGCCGTCAAGCAGGAAGATTCTGTCACAGAATCTCGTCGAAGCAAGTCTGTGCGAGATAAACACCGAGGTCGCGTGCGCGGCGATTTCATTATACCGGCGGTACATCCTATCCTCCGCAATCGGGTCGAGTGCCGCCGTCGGCTCGTCAAGAACGATACACTGCGGATTTTTATAGAGCAGCCTGGCCAAAAGAAGCTTCTGCGCCTCACCGCCGGAAAGTTCAATACCGTCACGGTTTATTCTGCGGTTTAGCGGCGTATCCGCTCCGTTATTCAAAGAGGCGATTTTCTCCGTAAGCCCCGCAACTTCAATGCAGTATGTAAGCTTATCCCGGTCAATCTCCTCCTCGTTGTTCGTGGAGGCAATATTCTTTGCAATCGAAAGCGGCAGAATTGTATAATCCTGCGGTACAAACCCAAACAACGCATACATCTTGTCGCGGTTGTATTCAAAAAGCGTATGCCCGTCAAGCAGAACTTCCCCCGTATCCGGCAAAAGCATTCCGCACATCATCTTAGTAAGCGTCGTCTTTCCCGCGCCGTTTAATCCCACAAGCGCAATCTTCTCTCCCGCCTCAATCCGGAATGATACGTTATCAAGGATTTTTTTCTCGCCCTGAGGATATTGATAAGACACATTCCTGAATTCAATCGAAAAAGGTGCAGTCGGCACAGGGATTCCGGGGCCGCGGTTTAACTTACCCTCAATTTCCATCGCCTCACGGAAGTCGGAAAGCTGTCTCGCTCCCTCCTGAACACGCTTTACCGTCCATAAAATACTGCCCATAAACCCCGACATTGAAGTAATCGCGGAAAAATAAAGAACAAACGACGAAGCATCAACCTCTCCCATGACGGCCTTGTGAATCAAAAACGCATACGCCGCGCCGTCGCGTACAAGAACGATAAGAAAGCTTATAACCGCCATCAACAGACTGCGCCGCTCAACCTTTTTCTCCTCGACGCTTATCAGCTTTAACAGGTACATAAAACGCTCATGCAGGCTGCCTTGCATACCGTAAAGCCGGATATCCTTCGCGTATTTAAAGTTATAGGAAAGAGTAAAGGCAGTATACCCGATCTTTTTATTAATCACGTTGCGCGCATCACGTTCACTCCAGTTCTTCTTCCCTTCCCATAAGCCTACCGCGTAATCGACCATGCAGCCCGCGGCAAGCAGTACAATAATCAACGGATGAAGCATGGAAATAATCGAACCGAACAGAATGAACTTTAACACCGTACCCAGCATATCCGCAAAATCCATCGGAAAATGTACGCTTTCAACATGGTTATTATTGACAGCGGCCCGCGACCTCTCGTCCATCTTTTTTACCTTAGGATCATAATTAAGATACAAATCGCGGTATCTTTCCTTTTCCTCCAGCATATAATCCATCCTATCATGAACATAAAATTCCGAATTTGCTATTTTTTGCAAAATAATGTTATTCGCAAGGTCAAACAGGAGTTTCGCCAGCATAAGTCCTAAAATTACAAGCGCAATAAACGAAAACCTGTCCGTACTTTCTATCACCCGAAGAATTGCGGGCGGCGTGTAGAGTGCGAGAGCCGATAAAACAACCGACAGAGGCACGGTAATTATCCCCGTAAACGCTAATCCTCTCTCATACTTCCAAAGCATACGGTAAATGTATCCCACGCAGGAAAACAGCCCGTATTTCGGCTTGTATTCAGGCTCTTTCTTTTCTTTTTGTTTTTTTCCCATAGTTCCTCTTTTCTGCCGCGGGGCGGCCTTTAAAATTTCTCCTTTACACTCTAAACATACCACTTTCCGTCAAAAAAAGCGCATTTCGTGAACCAAACGCCGTTTTCGGTGAACGAAATGCACTTATTTATAAGAGCGGAATCAAAACCTCCGCGGTAAAGCCGCCGTCCTCACTGTCTGCCATGAATTGGCCGCCGTATTTTTTTACAATGGTATCAATTCGCGAAAGACCGAACCCGCGTTCCAGTCCTTTCGACGACTGAAACAGGGTGCCGAATCGCTTCCGTTTTTTCCCCGCGGCATTGGTAAAAACAAGGTAAAACTGCGTATTTTTCTGCCCGATGTAAATCCGGATAAACCGATTCTCTTTCGGGAGAGATTTATTTTCTTCCACGGCGTTATCCAAAAGATTTCCGATAATGACACATAAATCCACATCCGTGACAGGCGTACCGTCCGGAATTTTCGCCTTGGCGTTGACCGGAATCTCGTTTTGCGCCGCAATATTCATTTTGCCGTTCAACATCGCATCTACCATGACCCGCCCGGTTTTTACGGTGGTGTCCACATTAGTCAAATCGTCGTTGAGCTGGCGGAGATAAGCGTTCACCTCATCGTAGTGGCCAAGCGCCATACTCGCCTGCAGCGCCTGAATATGGTTGTGATAATCATGCCGCCAGCCGCGCATTTTCTTATACATCGACTCTACTTCGTCGCAGTATTTCCGGATCAGGTCGCTTTGGTATGCCTCAATCTGCCTGTCCATCTTCCGTCTCCGGCTCTTTCCTATCCATTTCCGAAACATTCGGCTCCCTCTTTCTATTCTTCTCTTTTTTATTTTATCTATGCCTGTTTTTAAAATAACCGTATAATTTCTTTTCCGATTTTTTCCGCCATGCCGCGGCTGATCGGAACCTCGGCGCCGTTTTTTAATACAACGCAGTCGCTCTTAATCCGCGCCACATGCCATAAATTCACCAAAAATGAGCGCTGGCATCTGAAAAAATATTCGTCCAGTTCCTTTTGGGTCTCGGCAAAAGACTTTTTCATCCGGTAAGTCTCATCAGGAGTGTGGATAAGTACATACTGCTTTTGCGCCTCAATATAAAGAATCCGCGAAAAAGGTACAAAATCGGTTCTGCGGTCATACGTCACGCACAGGTGCTTTTCCGTTTTCGCAAGATTGGCAGCGGCCTTATCCAGCACCGTATGCAGCTTTTCAAAAGATACCGGCTTCATAAGATAATGCAGCGCGGAAACCTCATATCCCTCCGCAATAAAATCGGGATAACCTGTGATAAAAACAAGCTGTATCGAACTGTCCGTCTGTCGGATTGTCTTCGCAAGCTCGACGCCGTTCATATCTCCCATCTCGATATCAAGAAGAATCATATCAAATCTTTGTTCGTCTTCCCGTCCAAAGAGAAAAGCCTCCGCGGACGGAAACGAAGAAATACCGACGACCGCCCCCGCCTCCTCCGCCCAGCGTTTCACAAGAGTTGCGACATATTCAATATCGGAAGGGTTGTCATCAACTATGGAAATATTATAATTCATATGTCACGCTCCTTTGGGGGAACTTTCTAAAAAGAACTGTCCCAATACCTTGTTTTTTCAGACTTACAACTTATCTTCTGTAAATACTCCGACTTTCTTTTTTGAAAAACTCCCGTAACAAAACTTTGCTCCATCTGTTCACGAAAAAGCTCCATTAACTCAGGTTCAAAAACATTATATAATAATGGTTTTATTTCTTCAAATAAAATTTCTATCTTTTCCCTGTCTATCTCTCTGTCAAAATATTCAACAATATCATTATTCCAGAAAAAATCATATGAAAGTTGTGAATCAAAGTCCCAGATATCACTTGTCCAAAACGCCTTTGTTTCATCCGCTGCAAGCAAATTATCGCTTTCCTTAAAAAGAAGCACGGAAAGATACCTGAAAAACGAATATTTTATTCTCAATGAACCTTCAAAAATTCTTTTAAATAATTGCAAAATGTTATCCGTATAAAACGCGACGGTAGTATTAAACAAAGGGACCCACGCAAGCATTCCCTGATTCTCCGTTTCCATACTCTTAATCGTCAGTTTAATGTAATACTCCATTACAAATTGATATTTTTCTCCGACAGCACGCTCAAAATTCCTTTGATTAAAAAATACCATCGAATTAAACCGGCAATAAATATCTACTGCCGTCTTATTCTTATATATCACAGCCTGTTCCGTCGTTTTTAAATAAAACGGCAGCAAATATCCGATTAACTCAGATTGGATACACGCCGCACACTTGCAGTCATCCGCAAAATCATATAGAATTAAATATTCCTCCGTAAACTCTCCTTCTATTTTTTCATTTGTGATAAACTCCTGTAATTTGTATATATCCGTTTCATAAAGCTCCATCGTTATCGGAGAACACGCAAAACTTGTTGACATTTTTTCTGCCTTTCTATGTTACGGGGTGTCTTCGTTTCTTGTTTTCTCAGTTCTTTATTTTATTCCATAAAATTTTATAATTCATACTTATTCCCTTTACTATTTCTCTATCCTGTCCATTACTTCTTCCAATATTTTTATTTGTTTTTCTAACTCTTTATACTCCTCATTTGTCTTTCTTTCCAATTCCAATAAAGCATATATTTCATCTTCAGATAATACTTCATTATGCTCAAAGAATAGTTTTTCATCATACATTGAAAGAACACTAATATATATATTTTCACATTTTTGATTAAATCTTTTATCATTCTTTAAATACTTTTTAAACTCACTACTACCAAAAGATGTTCTCTGATAATCACTTTTATATGTAGTAAAATAATACCCCCATCCGTCCATATAATAAAAACTAGTAACTTTTATTCCTAACTTTAAAATCTGAAACATATATTTTTCATATGAATTTAAAAGATGTATCTGTTTTTCCACTTCATCAAGATTGTCAATATCCCAAGCCTCATCCCTTATTACCGTATAGGTAGCCATATTCATAGGTTCCCTATTTTCAAATTGTGCAACAAATCCTTTATAATAATTAGAACTTAAAAGTTTTTCTATTATATCTGTCAATCCCAAAAATCTTTCAAAGTAATTACAATCAATTGGCTCCGTCATAAAATTAAAATTCAATTTTCCACTCACATCATCATCTGCTAATGCTAATGATATTGGTTCAAGGATTGTAAATAGAATAATTCCAATTCCTAATGTATATTTCAACGTTTCCAAAAATAGTTTCTCTTCCTCATGTTCAAAACCATGTTGTACTCTTAACGAATAAAATGTATCAAAGCCTTGCTTATGAATGATTTTATGGGTTTTATTAATCAATTCTCTATGGTATTCAAAATAATCGCCTAATATTGTTTTTATTTCTTTATAACCGTAGATCATTTCTTCCAATCGGTTTCTAATCTTTGAATCCATTGGAAACCTCTCTTTTGCCTTCCATTTATCCAGTTCCTCTTTATCTCCATTTGATAAATATAGCATGGAATCAAACACTTCACTGGCTTGACGTATGGAATAAAATGCACAATCAAAATAACCATCCTCATATAAAAAAATAGAGTTAATCAGAAGCTGTGTCGCTTCTGCTAAAAAAGCATTGCAATACATAATATCTGAACGTCCGGTAATCAACATCATACTATGTAAGTACAATAATAGTTCCTTACGCTGCGGCAGTTCGCATCGTCTTTTGCATTCATCTTTCATATTTTCTATTATCATCTGTTCAATATCCATAAATCCACCTCTATATAATCAATATTTCCTCTTAACCTAAAAGAATTTTTTCAACTTCTACTTTTGCAAGCATTATTATTTTATCTGCTTCTAATAATAATTTATTAGCTTTTGTACGAAGTTTCATAATATACTCAGCAATTTCTTTTTGTTTTTTCATAGGCGGTATACATACTTCAATGTTTCCTAATGCACTTTGATTAATTTCAGGTATAATTCCCCCATTATTCAACTTAAAAAATTGACGCTGACCTATGTTTGATCTTAAAAATTCTTGAAGGTAATACTTATCAATTTTATTTGACAGACGCACCCGAAAAATATGGGAACTTAAAATAGAGTCTACTATCTCATCTGTAACTACAGTTATCAAACCCAAACTGCCAGAACGTGATATAAGTATATCATTCAAAGATAACTCTATTTTATGTGGAATAGAATCAACCGCTACATAACGAACATTATTATTTACTATTCCGTTCTTTCCCATATCGGAAACTCTCAAATATCTAAAACCACTTTCAGCATAAGTTCTTATTTCTACTCCATTGGTTATTGAAGTAATTACTTTATGAAAATCATATACTGGGTAAAATCCTCTTTGTATCAAATCGTTAAATTCTGTTTCCCCTTTATAGTAATTAGGATCAAATCGACTACCCAAAATCTTATTTGAATTTACATAAAACATTCTGTTCTCAAGTGTATTTTCTTCCTCAAGAGGCATAACAATCCCAAGTTCTTGTAATAAATAATCATTAATACTGTTTAACAAGGACTGTGCTTCTTTTTCTTTTTCTGTTTTTTCGGCATACGCCCGATTCATAATATTAGATATACTATCGTTTAAAATAATTGGAATTGAACGTAATGCCGTGTAATCCAGCGCCGGTCTGGTTCCTCCGGTTGAACGATGCGCAGCAAGCATTTCTCCAATATTAGAGTTTAAAAATGCTGCGATTTGCTCATTGAGCCTAGGTTCCTTTGTCTTTACGACAACTATGTGCTGATTTATATTCCCTTCAAATCCTTCAGGGGCAATTGAGGTTATCGCCATGCGTCCAACACCGGTTATCTTTATTAACAAATCTCCTTGTGATACCTGACTGCGTCTTAAAAGATTATTATGAGTTTCTTTATTTATATATTTACAATCAGAATAATCCAAACCCTCCGGAGACAAATTTTGCACTCGCAAAAAAGGAATACCATTTGATGAATCACAATAGTATTTATCATATTCGGTTATTTTAGGAGTAACTCCACTGGCCATGAACTTGACAAAATCCCGCAACTTATACTTAGTCTGTTTCGCTACCTCCAGTTCCAAATCCATATATATTTTTTTATAATAACCAGGATCCAACCTATTTGCTATGTCGCCCCAAGTTCTTAAAAAAACCTTGTTTTCGTCGAAACCGGGGCTTATTAAAAAAAATGGTCGGAGCCTTCTTCAATAGCTTTAATAAATTTAGCCAGTTCTTTTGAAATCTCCGGCAGTTCATTTTTTCCGGTTTCCTTTCCGGTAGCATCATATCCTATATCTTCCGCTATTGCCATAAAAATAGGATAATCTGTAAGAACTTTTTTATATTGCTCTAAATATAATTCCGAAAGACTCTCTTTTGCCGATTCTATCTGTTCGTCAAATTCTTCCGTCTCAGTCTGTTTTTTATTTGCCAAAAATTCCATCGTTTCGGAATCATTACTCCGTTCCGCTTGCTTTAACTGCTTGTTTATCTTGGTTATACTGTTCTTTTTGTCTTCCAGTAATTTAAAATATCTTTTTCCGTCTTCAGAATTTGAGATTAAACTATTCTGCGTCTTATTTCTCAAATCAATTCTTAACTGTTTCTCGGCATAAGAATATTTCTTTAAAAACATTACCGAACTTTTAACGCCTGCCCCATTGGCAGAGAAAGCTGTTTGAGGCAGAGAAATAACAGCGACAATTCTAAAAGTGTCGCTTATATAATCCCGGACATATTGCATACTGGAATTAGTCAAAATACCGTCAGGAATAACAATAGCCAGATATCCACCTTCTACAAGATATTTTTCCGCTTGTTCAATAAATAAAACCTCTGTACTTTGACTGGGTCTATCCGAGGTTTTGCTGTTAGGATTTAACCAGTCAATGTCTTTTACTGCCAATTTATACTGATGTAAATATGCCTTTTCCGTTTGTTTGACAACGGAGCCAAATGGCGGATTCGTAATAATAAAATCAAACGAATTTTCTTTGAAACCGTCATTATTTGTTTTTGTCCGCAAATCAGCAGCAGGAATAAGACCATCCGATGTGACAACATTCGTATGACCATCATCATGGATAATCATATTCATTTTAGCCGTTCGCGAAATCTGCTCGTTTATCTCAATTCCGTACAAATTATATCTCGCAAAATCATGCCATTGTTTATGGCATTCCAATGTTTCTTGTTCTCCTTCTTTCCAATTATAGAAATCTCTTGCGGCACTCCTAACCTTATTTAACGCATGGAGCAAAAATCCACCGCTTCCACAAGAAGTATCTAATACGCGGTGAGTTTCTTCAATTGGCAGGCTGTCAACAATAAAACCAACAATATTTCTGGGCGTAAAATATTGTCCAAAGTCTCCTCTAAAGAAAGACCCCATAAAGGTTTCAAATGCACGTCCTTTACTGTCAAGGTCTGTATTTAACAAGTCTACCCCTTCAAGATAACTTACAACCGTCCGTGCCTTTGCCGCATTCAATTTTATCCCTTCTCTGAAAATCTCGGTGTCATTTTTTCTCTCGCCAAAATTCTTCCCTTCCTCATAAAGTGAAATTAACCGTTTCAGCAGATTTTCACTGGTTTCTTCATCAGCCTTTTCTATATCTTGTTTGTCTTTGCTTTTAGGTTCTATCTTAATAATCTGAAAGTCATACGGCTGACCGTCCTTTCGTTTTTTCTGTTCATCAAAGATTTTACAAAAGATAAGTTTATCCAACTCGTCAAACGCTTCCGAAGGATTTAATTCTCCGCCGCCCCATAATGCCTGATGTGCCTGTTTAAAACGATTCGTAAGTTCCGATTCTTCAATTTTTGCTAAAGGGAATAACTGTTGCCCGTCTTCCGTCGTTCCGCCATTTTTAGCAAATTTATAGTTTGCCAGTTTTTCTACCTTATATTGAGGTATATCTGTTACACTTTCTCTGCTGTCAATTTCTTTATCAAACGAATAATATTCGTTTTTAATACCGGAAGTAACCCAAATATATTTCACTGTTCCGGCAGTAGCATACGCATAGGCATACGCCTGACGTACTGCCTGTTTAAACTCCTGCTCCGTAATTTCAGTTCTTTTACATTCAACTATAATGTGTGGTTTCTTGCATTCGCTATCATTATAAACAATAATATCTGCCTCTTTCGTATCAGAACCAACTGTAACCTTCACATACTGCTTCACTTGTTCCACAGGATAATTATATTTAAGTACAAGTTTGCAAAAAGTTTCCGCCTGTATTTTTTCTTCCGGATTATTATAATTTCTGGAGATATTTTGATTTATATATGTAATTGTGGATAAATCGTCACTTATTCTTATTAAATTATTTTTTTCCCCATCTAAAATAATTTCTTTTATCGTTTTTACAGTGTTCATCCTTAATTCTCCTCTTTATAATCTAAAATATCTCCAGTAATCCAATACAATTTTTCGAATGCAATTACGTTTTTACATTATATCAAAAATTGCATTTGAGGCAATAC
Organism: Lachnospiraceae bacterium; assembly: GCA_022510665.1. GTDB lineage: Bacteria > Bacillota > Clostridia > Lachnospirales > Lachnospiraceae > SIG307. The sequence goes on along the minus strand of JAFLSZ010000039.1, from coordinate 4,860 downwards.
TATACCCTGTTTCCTACATGGCACGAGATTACTCTCCGTCCCACAAAAACCTTGCAGCTCCCACGTCATATCTTTTTAGCTTCATTCCATGAAACTCCGCGTCGGTTCCTTCTACATCTCCTGCCAAAAGGCGTGCCGCGCCTTCATACAGTGCCGCAATGAGTTCCGGTTTCACCGGAAACGAGCCGTGCGAAGGGTAAATCGTATCAAAGCGGTCTTTATAGTTCTCCAGCTTTTTGAGACTGAGCAGATATGCATGTATCTCTCTCTGAACGCCGAACATGAAAATATCACCGTCCTGAATAGGGTCCCCGCTGATAAGCACCCGGTTCTTTTTATCCAGAACCGCAATGCTGCCCGGCGTATGTCCCGGAAGGGTGATGATTTCTAACTCTCTGCCGCCGAGGTCAATGATATCCCCGTCGATAACAGGGACTATTGTTCCCGTCCTTTTCTGCGTGTTATAATAATTGGAAGCCTCGGCAGGATTCATGTAAAAGAAGTCAAATTCGCCGTTGCTCCCCACATGATCCATATCCGCATGTGTGTTCAGCAGTTCTATCGGCAGACTGACAAGACCTTCCGCAATCTCCTTCGCATTATGAACCTGCATACCGCTGTCAATCAGCAGAGCCTTTTTCTCTCCTGCCAGCAAAAAGAACCTCACTCCTCCGTCCTCGATACGCCATGTGTCCTCGTTAATTTTTATAATTTCCATTCTGTACTCCTTTCTCGCAGCAGTCCCGTTTTCTGCCGACTGCTGCCGTCTGTAATTATAATAATACATTATTGATGCTCTTTACAACTCATATTTGTGACTTCCAACTTAAAAACCATAACCGCATTAACCATTTTCTCATTAAAATCCCACTCCTTTCTCTCTGTATTATGTTCCATCAGCAGCAAAAGCCCCTGCTTTTTCTCCTCAAAGTCCGTTACTATACTCAAAATACCATTTCCTATAATACTCTGAAAACGTGCGGTATAGCCACAGGCAGCACCGTCTTCATTCAGGGTATAAACAACAGCGTCTGTATCCATTTCAAACCCAACCTCCGGGCTTTTATGAATCAAATCAACTTTTCTTCCTTCCTTTGCCCCGTGGAAATAAAGAACATAAGTATCGTTCTTTTTCTCATATCCAAAGTTTAGCGGGACAATATATACTTGTCCGTCATCATTAAAACCGATTCTGCAGCAGGTACACCGGTTTATAATGTCCGCTATTTTAACGGGGTCGATTACTTCCCTGTCTTTTCTTCTCATAACTCTATGCCTTTCTATCGTTCATACTCTAATTCGATACATTTCCGATTCTGCCCCAAGACAGAATAATATTTTTCGCTGTCCGTTTTACTCTCCTTAAAACCTGCCGCTTTATAGCAAAACAGCGCACTCGGATTGTTCTCCAAAACGCCCAGCGTTATCTTTTTGGTGCCGAAAAACCGATACGAATAATCTATCGCAAGCCGCAGCAGTTCTTTTCCGTATCCCTCTCCACGCTTTTTATCGTCTACAATAACAAAACCAAACCGAAGAATCTGCTTATTATCATCTATAAACCGGAGCGTAATATGCCCCACAATCCCGAACTCATCAAAAGCCGTCATCGGGAAAAATTTACCCGTACTTTCCATGGACTTATACAAGTTGAGCATATCTTTCGGTTTCACCGGATAACTTTCATATACATCAAGACTCCACTTCCTAAGTGCTTCTTCATCCTTAATCCAACTCAGTATATCTTTGGCATCCTGTTCTTTAAATGGACGTAACTTCAACATATCTGTCTCCTCCTTACCTTTAAATCCGCTATTTTTACGTCTTTTATTCCCTGTCCTCAAAAACTATAACCTCATCTTGCTTTTGAAACGGCGGAATCCCTCATCCTATAAAACATTTTCCCGGTCAATTTGTTTCGCATAATACAGAACCAGCGTATTATCTTCCGTACATGAATGAACAAATTCATTATATCCCCAATGAAGATAAATTGAAAGATTCCGTGATTCTTTTGCCTCAACACCAATCGTCAGTTTTTTACAGCCCTGCTCCATGGCAAACCGCTCCATCATACGAACAAGCGCCGAAATATGCCCCTTTCCCTCATGTGCTTTTTCAATCCGGAGCGCATTGACATTTGCCGTTTTCCTACCGTCGGCAAGCATTTTACGCCCGCCGACCGCGGAACACTCTTCGGAAAAAAGAAGGGTTCCTTCTCCGATCGGTTCTCCGTGAAAAAGTATAAGAAACGTTTTGGCTTTTCCGCTCAAATTATAGGTAAGATACTCTTCCCGCCACCTAAGCCATCTCTCATCTCCTTTATTGTCTTCTATGTTCTTCTCCCAAATTTTTTCGAGAAGTTCTTCTGTTGCTTCTTTGTATTCGTAATCCATTTGAAACCTCTTATCTAAAATTCTTTTTCAACCATTGTTCTGTATTCTTTTTTTATAGTAAAAAATATACTGCTGTATAATACCGGCATTGCTTTCAAAGAGCAGGAACGGATTTTCCCCATGGAAGTCCTCATCGATTGCTCTTGAAATCCATACATCTACCGGCGCCCGGGAGATTCGTCCGTACCCAAACAGACAGATACAGTTTGCAACCTTTTTTCCGACCCCATGAACCGTCAAAAGCTCCTGAAACAACTCCGTATCACCATAGCCCGCAATGGTTTCCAAATTCAGTCTGCCGGAGTTCACTTTCCAAATCGCGTCACATATGTACGGAACCCGATATCCAAGACCGCATTTTAACAGGTCTTCCGCCGTCGCATGAGCCATCTCCGCGGAGGTAGGGAAGGAATAAACTACCTCATGCTCCGTTTCAATGGGATGTCCGTATTTTTCTGCCAAAGCCTCCACGGATTTAGAAATTGCGGGTATGCTTTTCCTTTGTGAGATAATAAAAGTCAGAAGCATCTCCCAAGGATCCTGACGGAGAATGCGAATCCCCCTGCCGCAATCCATTGCCTTCCGGACAAACTCATGCTTACCGCATTCCTCATCATAAAGGCTCTTATAGCTGCGGTTCAGATCAAAATAAGGCGTCCAGATTTCTTTCCACTCATCGTCCGTACAAGAAACAGAAAACTGATGGCTGCCCGTCTCTTTTATGTAAATCACATAATTCCCCGATACAAAACGGTACAGACCGCCGTCAAACGGCTTCGCGCGAAAGCACTGTCCGCAGGACGCAATCTTTCCTAAATCAAAATCATCATGGATTTCTATCTGCAACATACAAACCAACACCCTTTCTTCTGTAATACCCCTGCTTATTAATATCCTAATCCTCCGCTGCGGCAATATCACACACTCCACATGACCTCCGGCTGATTTTACAGCCACCGGATAAAAGCAGTTTTATCCTCGCTGTTATAACCTGCCTGTTCATAAAAATGAAGCGTTTTCGGATTTTTTGAGCCGGTCAGCAGCATCATTTTATAGCAATTCTCCCGTTGCGCAATCTGCTTTGCAAATGCCAGACACTCACTGGCATAACCCTTACCGCGATATGCTTCATGGGTGACAACATTTTCAATAAAAGCATAGGGACGTACCCCTCTCGTAAGATTTGGAATAATCACGCAAACGCAGGAGGAAACGATTTTGCCGTCCGCTTCCTTCACAATCAAATGGTGCTGTTTGTCATTTATAATCTGATTCCATGTCTCCATCAACTGTTCGTTTTGTTCCGGAATGCTATCTTCATGGAGAAATAAATACAGTTCCAATAACGCATTTAAATCATTATAATTTGCCTCTCTTGTCATATTGCTTTATCCTCGTTTATAAAAGTTTTTCCGTTATACATTTCATCAAATTTATTTCGGCAGGATTTTATAAATGTACTTAATTCATCACCGGCATTGTCTTCAAGCCAACATATGGTATCCTCCAAAAGCTCTGCTTCATCTTTTACATCTATATCTTTAATCTCTAATTTGCGTGCCATACGAACAATGTCGTCATGACACACTACGCCTCTTGCGTAGTGTTTTATCATCATGGGTATTCGTCAACAAACTTCCGTATATTGTACAGCCGTTCACTTGGGGCAAATCATTTAATATCGAAATAATTTCTTCCGCTCTATTTTTTAAATTGCTGTCCATTGCTTTACCTCCGAATCCCGGCTTGTCTGACTTGTATCACAATTATTATATCTCATAATGATACCTCTTTGCAACACAGGAATAAATTGATTTTGACGGTCAAAACAGGGCAGCACTGATTTACTGTCAGTCCTGCCCTGTTTTAAAGCATATTCAATATAATACACGCATTAATTTCCCAGCGTAAATTGATTCAGGTCATCGGTAATTGCATTTGAGTATCCGTTCAGTTTTTCCGATACATCAGACAGGTTTTTCGTCTCGCCGGATATCTTATTACTTTCCTCGACAATCTCATCACTTAACTTCAAAATCCGGGAAATCGTAGCCGCCTGTTCTTGAGTTATAGCGGCATTGTTGGAGGCTACGTCATTAATTTTGTTGATGCCGTCCGCAATATCCGTAATTCCGTCGGTTGCCTTTGTGATATCTTCGTAGATGCTATCAAACGAGGTACTTGTTCTGTTTACTCCGGACAGACATTTTTCCATATCTACGATACAAATATCCGCCTTTTTGTTGATTTCTTCGATATTTTTTGTGATACTTTCTATCAGATGACTGATATTTTCGGTAGCCTTAGACGATTGACTGGCAAGGGTACCTACCTCGTCAGCAACCACCGCAAAGCCTTTTCCCATTTCACCGGCCCTCGCCGCTTCAATAGATGCATTGAGTGACAGCAGATTCGTCTGCGAAGATATTTCGCTGATGGTTGAGGTGATTCCTGTAATCTCATT